>JAHEDF010000080.1:0-8288 GCA_024641365.1 Planctomycetota bacterium
GGCCTCGGTCGTCGTAAGACCAGTGTTGCGCGCGTGCGTATCGCTCCGGGTAATGGTCAAATGCTGATTAATGATCGTAAAGTGGAAGAATTTTTCCCATTAGATCGTTTACAAAAGATGGCCCGTAAACCACTCGAAGTGACCGAAACCGCAGGTCGTTTTGATGTCTTCATCAACGTCAATGGTGGCGGCACTACCGGTCAAGTTGGTGCCTGCATGCTCGGCATCGCTCGCGCTTTGGCCAAAGCTGAACCAGCAGCGGAAGCAGCACTTCGCCGTCATGGTTTAATGACGCGCGATAGCCGTATGGTTGAACGTAAGAAATACGGTCTGCGTGGCGCTCGTCGTGGCTGCCAGTTCAGCAAACGTTGATTACGCTGTTTATCAGATCTTTTACAAAACCCAGAGCTCCAGGCTCTGGGTTTTGTCGTTGGAGAAGTTGTCTGCGGCACGCGCATCTATGTTCGACACGGGGTGCCTGACTTGCGCCTTAGGTGCGGGTTTTACCATGCCCGTCCATGGTAGCACATCCACGTCCTCGATTACTCAAATTATCCGGTGAAGCGCTTCAGGCGAGCGATGGCATTATTGATTGGAAGATCGTTGATCGCGTCTGTAAGGAACTCATTGCCGGAACCGCCTTAGGTCCAGTCGCTGTGGTGGTAGGTGGCGGCAACATTATGCGTGGCGCTGATACAAAGGACCGTGGGACAAAAGATCCTACTCGTGGCGATTATATGGGCATGTTAGCGACACTCATTAATAGCTTAGCATTAAAAGATGGAATTGAGCAACAGGGGGGCCGTTGCGAGGTTGTTGGCCCACATTTTATTCCGAATGTAGCGCATCAATATAATCGCGCTCAAGTCATGTCGTGGCTCAGCTCTGATACGATTGTGGTATTTGGGGGCGGAACTGGTCACCCATTTTTTACCACTGATACGACAGCAGCATTACGCGCAACTGAAATTGGTGCCAGCGAATTGCTAAAAGGTAGTAAAGTTGATGGCATTTATTCTGCCGACCCGAAAAAAGATCCCACTGCCAAACGTTTTGATTTTTTAACCTACGATGAAGCCGTCGCTGGTCGTTATGGCGTCATGGATGCGACCGCTTTTCCTATTTGCCGCGACCATCGCGTCGTTATTCGCGTATTTGATATGACACAACCTGGTTCCATTGCGACTGCCTTAGGCTCTAAGCCGCAAGGGACGATAGTTGGCGAAGTAAAACCCACTTAAATTACGTTTACCAAAAGGAACATCATGAGTTTTGACGCTGAAATTTCGGAATGTAAAGCGCGCTTAGAAAAAGCGCTCGCTTCATTATCACACGATTTCAAACATATTCGTACCGGTCGTGCGAGTGCAGCAATGATCGAACATGTGCAAGTGGACGCGTATGGTAGTCGTATGCCAATTGCACAATGTGGTTCCATTACGGTTCCTGAGCCGGCACAAATAATGATTAAACCCTGGGACAAAGGCCTCTTAAAAGCTATCGAGAAGGGTATTACTGAAGCTAATCTTGGCATCATGCCACAAAACGATGGCTCGGTTATTCGTTTAATGATACCGCCTTTATCAAGTGAACGTCGCAAACAGTTAGCGGCGTCAGCAAAGGAATCGACTGAGAAATGTAAAGTATCTATGCGTAATTTACGCCGCGATGAAATTAAAAGCATAGAAAATAAAGGTAAGGCCGAAAAGCTGCCAGAAGATGCGACGAAAAAAGCATGTGAAAAAATCAGCGACTTATTAAAGCAGTATGAAGGAAAAGCTGAATCAATGTTGAAAGATAAAACGGACGATATTTTAACGTTCTAATATTAATTAAATTATGTAATAAAAAACGCGGCATGAACTGCCGCGTTTTTTATTGTTGTACAATTTGTGGTAATACGAATTCCGCCTCAAATCATCCGTAATGGCAACAGGTAAACAGGGAGAACCAGAGAACCGAAGGAAAGCTGTACTTTTTTCAATAACCACAGGATTTCCACCTTAGTATTTCTCCGCTCCTCCATGTACGTGTCTTATTGTTTAGGATATAGTGAGCCGGAATTGGTATAAATTATTTCGTAATGGGAAATCCGCCAGATGGTCCACTACTGTTATCGGTTAATCGGCGAATCTTTGCTTTTAAGCCGACGTTTTCTTCTTTGATCTTGCGGCTTTCCTCACGAACGGCGTTGACTTGATCGCGTAAATCACTCATTTCTTTAGCTAATTTTTCACGTGAACTACCAGCATCTTTGCGTTTTTCATCAAGCTGCGCTTTCATTTGCGCATTTTCACTGACCGAATCAGCCAGATCGAATTCAACCTGGCGTATTTTCTCACGTAATGCATCTCGTTCTTTATTTACATTTTTAAGTTCTTTAGCGAGATCAGATGTTTTGGCATTGGTGCCAGCACTTTGGCCAAGTGTCATTTCCAATTCTCTAATACGATCATTGGCCAGATTGAGTTCATTTGTACGCGCTTCAATTTCGGCTTGCAGACCTTTCGTATCTGCACGCTGTTCGGTTAATTCATTTAATTGACGTTCTTTTTCTTCAATGGTTTGATCGCGCTCAGTAAGGCGACGCATGAATTCATCGCGTTGCGCTTTCATGCGAGCGTCGCCAGATTCAGCGCGTTCTTTCATTTCACTCAGTTCATTTTCAGCTTGTTCGCGTTCTGAACGTTCTTTTTCAAGTTCTTGGCGTAAACGATCAATATCGCTACTTAAATGACCAGAAGATGCACCATCACGGGCCGTATAATCTGCCACTTCGGCTTGTGCCAAGCGTAATTCTTCTTGGACCTGTTTTAGTTCTGCCGCTGCGTCGTCATGAGCACGGCGTTGTTCCATTAATTGATTCAGGAGGTCAGCCTGTGCTGCTTTTGCCTTCTCATTTTCTTCAGCTTGATTTTGTAATTGATGATCGCGGTCAACTATTGATGCGCGCATTGCTGCTAATTCATCTTGCAGTGCGCTTTCGTTGGTCTTCGATGCATTTAAATGGCCACGTTTTTCTTCTAATTCTTCGGCAAGTTTTTGTACGCGGTCTTTTAAAGCCTGTACGTAACTTTGGCCTGCTGTTGCTAATTGCTCTGGGCCAGCCGCACGAGCCATATCTAATTTTTGCGCCGCTTTGCTAAGGGGGTCTGCCATGTCAGCATCGGTCAAGGCGCGCGCCACGGTTGATTGAGTATCCTGACGGTTGGTTAAGCTGCGCAGGAGCTGTACTAATTGTCCTTGTGCGTGTTCAGCCGCATCAGCACGTTGTTGTTGTTCACCTAATTCACGGACGATTCGTTCATGCTCACGTACTGATTCTTGTAGTTTTAAATTAGCGGCTTGTAGGCGTTTATCTTGGTCTTCAATACGTTGCGAAGCGACATCTAATTCCGCTTTAATGCTGGCTATTTCACCACGTGTGTCGGTGAGTTCTTGGACTTTGACCGATAATTCTTTACCTTGTGAAGTTAATTCAGCACGCACTGCTTTGATTTCGGCTTGGCTACTACGTAATGCAGAATCGCGCTCTTCTTGAACACTTTGCGCCTGTGATAATTCTGTACGTAATTTTTCAATGTCACTTTTCAGAGATTCCTGATCATCTTTAGCGCGTTTAAAGCTGGAGGTCATTTGTTGGCGTCGGGCTAATAATGATTCTGCCAATTTAGTTCCACTGCTGGCTAATTGTAAACTTAAGTCATCAGGAATGGTGACATCATCTTCGCCTTCATCAGGTAATTGCGATAATGCTAATTCTAAATCAACGCGTTTATCTTCAACATCTTCAGCGCCTTGCGCTTTTTCAATCGACGCCAATTGCGACAGAGCTTCGGCCAATTGACGATTGGCTGTTTCGGCCGCCTGGGTGCGATGCTGTAAACGCGCCATTTTCGATTGGTTTTCTTCAGCTTCTTTCTTAACCGATTCTAATTCTTTATTAGTACGTTCTCGTTGCGTATTTAATTGATTAATAATGTCTTTGACGCCTTTTACCATTTCATCGGCTTCTGCTTTTTCATTTGCATAAGTTTCTGAGGCTTCTTTTAATTTCCATTTCAGACTATCGACTTCTTGTTGCAGTTTTTCGGTCTTCTCTGTGAGTTCTTGTTTACGCGCAGCTAATATGGCAATGCTGGCAGCGGCCTGATCGCTGACAATTTTATTGTCAATTGCGCTTGCATCAGTGTCTTCTAATGACACGGCTAAATCTGCGGTTGCCTCTGCTAATTCAGCATCATTTTGCGCAGCGCGTACTAATTCAGTCGCAACAGCACGTTCAGCTTCGTAGCGTGCCTTATTCGCAGCTTGTGCTTTTACTAATTCACTTTGCGCTTTTTCTAATTCACGTGCTGCATCATTTAAACGCTGTTCGAGTGACTCAACTTGCGCAACCGCTTTTGAACGCTCGGCGTCAACGCTGCTACGTTTTGTATTAGCTTCTTGTGCTTGATTACGCATGAGATCGAGGTCAGTTTTTGCACGACTCAAATCACGTTCTAAATCTTGCATCCGTTGCTGTGCCTGTGCCAATTGCGCAGCTTGTTTTTCTTCTTTACCGTGCAGCTCTTTACTGCGTTGTTCAGTATCGCGTCCTTTTGTCTGCGCATCAGCAAGCTCTTTAGCAAGGCGTTGATTTTCTTCACTTAAATCTTGTTTACGACGAGCTAAGCCAGTGACCGCTTCGCTTAAAGCAGGTACTAAATTTTCATCCTCTTGGCTGTCTGCCACCATCGCTAAATCAGCGACTGAATCGGCCAGCGCAGCATCACCTTGAGCGGCTTCGATTAAAGCTTTGGCCATGTCGCGTTCAGCGCGAACATGGTCATTGCTTGATGATTTAGCAGTTGAGGCATCCGCTTTTGCTTTAGTGAGCGCTTCTTCTAATTGCTGAATTTTTTGTTGTGCCTGTCCAATTTGACTAGACAAACGCGCACGTTCATCATCCAGACGTTTCACATCAGTATGAGATGGCGCCTTGGATAATTGTTCACGTAATTGGGCAATAACCTGCTGTGCAGCATTACCAACGTTGTCATTATTGTCTTGGTCAGATAGCGCCTGCGATAATTGGGCAATACGGGCGTCTAATTCATTATCACTGGTATGTTCTGGCGTAATATTTTCAATTTTTGCCAATGCTTGCACTTCTTCAGCGATAGCTTTTTCACGTGCAGCAGCGGCTTGTAACGCATCAGATTTTTCTTTGAGTAATCGATGCAATGCCTCGCTATCTTCACGTAAGCGTGCTGCCAAAGCATTTGTGTCTGCCGTGCTTGATGGCGCGGCCATTTTAACGCCAACTTCATGGCCAAGAATGTCATCAACAAAATGAATTTGTTCTAATAATATTGGCGCAGCATCGCCGGTTCCACCACCGCCTTTAAATTGATCAATAATAGCCATGGCTTTGTCACGGCTTTCTTCTGGTGGCGCATCTTCATCTTTTAATGCTAATGGTACGCGAATGTCTTCATTGGTGGCGCGTTCGGCAATTTTACCGAGCACCTGTTGGTAGGCAGCGCGAACGTCTTCTAATTCCTGTTCTGCACTATTACGCGCTTCATCGGCTTGGTCTGCCATTTCTTTTAATACGGTTAATCGTTGGCGGCCGCGGGCCATAACGGCGGCCAGCTCGCGAGCAACGTTCATCGTACCAGCAATCACCTCAGCTGGAGTGCCACTCTCAGAATCAGGAACGGCAGCGATTGCATCTTCACGGCCAGCAGCAACGCCAAGCGCATCTTTACCAGTATGCTCTAATTGTTGTGCCTCGGTGCGCGCACCATTCATTGCCTCAACTAAACTCTCAACTGGTTCAGCGACATCCACTGCACTGAGGCTGCCTTCTTTGAGTTGTTCTAATAACTGCAAATCGCTTTCGAGCAAATCCATACGGGGATCAGCAGTAGCGGGTTGTTCTTTTTGTTGTGCAGATTTTTTGGCAATTGATCGTAAACGCTGCAAGTCATTTGAAAGGGTGTCTATAACTTTAGAGCCAACTTCAAAGTCATGATAAAATGCTGCTTCTTCGTCGTCGCTATCTGGAATTGGATTTTCTTCAGCATGACGAGAACCATAAAGTGACGCATCTAAACCCATCACATTTTCTACTAATGCGTTTGAGCGACGCATTTGGTTCTTAACCGTTTCTTTTAATTTTTCTTTTTCTGCAATAGTCGCACTAATTAAGGCTAATTTTTCACTCAGTTGGTCATGTAAACCGTAATTATCTTGTTGCAGATCTTGGTTAATTTGTTCGGTTTCTTCCAGTTTTGCTTTTAAAGCTTCAATGGCTTCTGCCATTTGCTCATTGCTTGCAGCATTATTTTGAGCATCAGCAATTTTTGCCATTGCTTGATCAAGATCAGCCTTCAGGCGATCACGCTCTTTTTGCGCATCTTGATCACGCTTAATGCGAAGATTTAGATCGTCTTGTGTCTTTTTAAGTATTTTCTCTTTTTCTTGGTCGCTATAGGAGTCTTCTTTTCCAGCTACGTATTGCTGGAGCAGTGATCGTATCCATTCCATCAACACTTTTTCCGTGATAACACGTAGTTTTTTACTCTGGCCTTTTGAACGAACCAACTCGGCAGCAGTAGTAGTTTCACCGAGTTCTTCTAGACTTTGTGATAAGTTTGGAATCTGCTGATCAGAATTCTTTGGCTTAGGCATAACAACTCCTTGCAGGTACCAGTGCTATCGTAGCTTGGCCCCTGATCTCTTGGTCAGGATCCAGGATGGAACCCAGGTCTCTAAAAGGCAGTCGCACGCTGGTCACAACGAGCCATCTCTGTGATACACGACGGCTTACATTTAACCACTCAGCTGGTCTGTGGGACTATTAACGCAAACACCCCAGGCTGTTATGCCTGAGGTGTTTACGTATACGACACTTGGTCGGTAGCGATTATTTATTTACAGCTGAGAAATAGGTCTTTGAACCTTGTGGATCTGCCTTCATCGTTGGTTTGCCTTCGCTCCAGTTTGCTGGGCACACTTCACCGTGCTTAGCGACATATTGGAAGCCCTTGATGACGCGAATAGCTTCATCGACATTGCGACCAACTGGTAAGTCATGAACGATTGCTGCGCTCACCACGCCATCTGGGTTGA
Organism: Planctomycetota bacterium; assembly: GCA_024641365.1. Next base: position 7,120 of record JAHEDF010000080.1, read on the forward strand.
TTAAAAATAATCCACGCAGAGCAATGCCTGCGCCTTCAATTAAAACACCGTAATCACGAGCAATTGATTTGTTCAAGTCAGCCACCAAAGGATAAGCAAGATCACCAAGTCCGCCTTCTTTACGTGGGGTATTGCGCCAGGCTAAGTGAGTAAATTGGCTGTCGACGCTGACACCGATAACTTCTGCATTAATAGCTTTGAACTCATCCATTTTTTCACTGAAAGCGATAATTTCAGTTGGGCAAACAAAGGTAAAATCGAGAGGGTAGAAGAATAAGGCAACCCATTTGCCTTTATAATCGCTGAGCTTCAGCTCTTTGATCGTACCGTCGGGCATGACAGCTTGAGCTTTGAAATCAGGTGCTTGTTTTTGGACGAGGGACATAAGAGCTCCGTTCAAGAGGATTGGATAAAAGGAGAGGGGACCCGCACGCAATGCGGGACGGGCATGTTCACGGAGGTACACCGCTGTCAATCATGGTCTGGCCATCGTACCGCATTTCACATGAAAATGATACCCTGAGAGATCAGTGACCAAGAGACGCTTTGCTTATGATAGTACTTTTGATACACGCTGCGTGGATTTATCTGCTATAATGAATAATGACGTTCATAAATTGATCCGTGGAGATGTAGCAGGAGCCGCATGGATATTTTAATCGTAACTGATGACGCGGTAACGTTGAATTTATTAATAGCGTTGGTTGAGAAATTGGGCCACCGTGTTCTTTCTGCGAATAATGGATTAACTGCCTGGGAAATGTATCGAAAAAATGAATGCCACGTGGTAATTTGTGATTGGAAAATACCCGGTATTGATGGTATAGAATTATTAACGCGTATACGGGCAATTGGCGGCACAAGTTATACCTATTTTATTATTTTAACTGCAAGTGATGTTCGTGAAGAAACGGCTGCTGCAATGACAGCAGGCGCAGATGATTTATTAACCAAGCCAATTAGTAAAGACGATTTGGAAACGCGGTTAAATGTGGCAAAACGCATCGTATCACTGCAAATGGAATTAGCTGCGCGCAATCGCGAACTAATGTCAGTAAACCAACGCATGCGTCAGGATTTGCAGGCGGCGGTTAAAGTACAAGAAGCCTTGTTGCCGGTAGTTTTGCCAAATATTCCCCATCATCAATTTGCTTGGTTATATCGCCCCT
>JAHEDF010000080.1:8298-11130 GCA_024641365.1 Planctomycetota bacterium
CTGTGATCAATTAGGTGGTGATACCTTAAATGTATTTCGCCTAGATGAAAATCATGTTGGTTTTTATGTGCTGGATGTAAGCGGTCATGGCGTTTCGTCAGCATTGTTGGCTGTACAAGTTAGTCGTTATTTATCACCGTTAATTGCTATTGGCGCATTACCAAAAGTCGCCATTACGGATCCTCCAGGTTATAAATTAACTGCACCAATAGACGTCATTCGACAATTAAATGATTTATTTCCGATGAGCAACACGGCACTCCAATATTTTACAATTATTTACGGGCATTATCACATTCCAACACATACCGCAAAAATAGCAGCGGCAGGACATCCAGGTCCAGTAGTAGTAAAAGCAAACGGTGAACCCGTATTACATGAGGTCGCAGGAAATCCGATTGGATTTTTCCCCACAGAGTCAGCAACTTTTGCGGAAGCAGAAATTCCACTTGCTCCAGGCGAGCGCATCTTTTTTTTCAGCGATGGCGTTGTTGAAACCATGGATGGCCAACGAACTATTATAGGTAATAAGCGCTTAGCCGAAGCTATGGCCAAAGTACGAAGCGCATCCTTAGATGATGATTTAGTACATATTGAAGGAGCGTTAGCGCAGTGGCGCCAAGGAGAGCCTCCAACCGATGATGTGTCTATCGTGGTTATTGAGCGACAGGCGTGAGCTTCTGGACGCAGCGTATTTTGTACGCAGGCTAACGCCTACGTCATTGTGTGCAGGGAGTCATTATGAGCGAATCCTCATCTCGCCCACCATTTAAACGACCTGAACGAACCGTTACTCCTGAACAAATATATTTGAAGCGTCGAAAAATTTTAGCCGGATTAGGGCTCGGAGCTGTTGGTTTAGGAGCGGCCGCATGGGACGTTTATCGTCGCATGCAACCAACTCCCAAACCAACTAATTTGGTATTGCCGCCGGTAAAAGATGAATCGTACAAACCATTATTAAACCAATCCTTTGCTAAAGCGGATCGTGCATTATCCGTCGAAAGTGACGTGCTCAGTTACAATAATTTTTATGAATTTAGTACGGATAAAGAGGAAGTCTCACAAATTGCCCGCGGTTGGAAAATAGACCCGTACGAATTACGTATTGATGGCTTAGTTGAAAAGCCAGGATCGCTGAGTTTAGAACAAATTGAAAAATTAGGATTAGAAGAGCGTATTTATAGATTTCGTTGTGTTGAAGCATGGGCCATGACGGTACCGTGGAGCGGTGTTGGCATGGCAGCATTAATGGCACATGTGGGAGTAAAAAGTGAAGCAACGCATGTCGCTCTCTACAGTGTATTAGATCCAGATAATATGCCTGGGCAAAAGAATAAATATTTTACTTGGCCATATTATGAAGGACTGCGCATCGACGAGGCCGCTAATGCATTAACCTTTTTAGCAACCGGCCTGTACGGTAAGCGATTAAGCCCGCAAAATGGTGCGCCATTGCGTGTGGTTTTACCGTGGAAATATGGCTATAAAGGACCCAAAAGCGTAGTGCGCATGGAATTTATCTCAAAACAACCAACGACTTTTTGGAATGACATTGCCCCAGATGAGTATGATTTTTTTGCTAATGTCGATCCGACTAAACCACACCCACGTTGGTCACAAGCGTCTGAACGATTACTCGGAAGTGGCGAACGTGTCCCAACGTTGCCATATAATGGTTATGGCGAATACGTGGCAAAACTTTATCAAAAATAAGTGAGTTTATTGAGAGGATTCAATTAGTCATCAAATAATTCAGCATAAACGGCTGGTAATGTTACCGCAACAGATGTGCCGAGCATTTGTAAATTCACGACTAATTCGAGATCATGTTTTCGGCGAACAATAACACCAGCACAGCCAGAAAATGTCCCTTTAACAATGGTAATCTTTTTACCAGGAACTAGTTCAGGGCGTACTAACATTTCACACTGGGCCGTTTTTACCAAATTAATTAATTGTGTTAAATCAGTAGTTAATTGGTTCGGATTTCTTACATCCATTATGCGAACGATACTACCTGTCTCATAAATTTGTTCATAGTCGTTGCGATCCCCAGCGATAAATAAATACCCAGGTAACAGGGGAACGACACTTTCTTGTTTCCCTTTTCCGGGATAATGCCGCAAACGACGTTCAAAAAAAGCCACACCATGAAAATTTTTACGTTGTAGTTTTTCGATAACTTTTTTGTCTTGGCGCGGATATGTGTGGAGCACTAACCATGACTCTGCTTGCATGCTGTCACTAAACCCATGCGGCCAATCAAGAACGATGCCAGTAGCCTCAACCTGAACCATAATCACGGCACTCCAAACGCGCAGAGGTAATTTGCCATTGGTTGCAAATTGGTAAAGTGCGGATTGAAGCCCTTGCGGCGGGCAAATCAGATTGATAACCACGCCATGCTCAGCATAAATTGCTGCGGGAAAACCAATGCTTTATAATTTGACGGTACCACCAATGCCAACAGCCATCCGCTTAGATGTGTGGTTGGAAAGACAATTGGCTGATTGTACGCGTAGTCAAATTAGCCGCCTCATAAAAGATGGTCATTGTGTGGTAGAGCCAGGGCAAGCAAAGGCTGGATACAGTCTCAAGGGCGGTGAACTAATTTCATTGGAAGTTCCAGAAGTGGAACCGATGGAAGCGGTGCCGGAAGATATTCCGCTGACTATTCTCCATGAAGATGACCATCTCATCGCTATTAATAAACCTGCCGGCATGGTAGTGCATCCGGCGGTTGGGCATACGCGCGGCACCTTAGTTAATGCGATATTAGGACGTTATGGACATACATTGCCATTATCTGATGGCAGTGAAGCGGTGTGG
>JAHEDF010000539.1 GCA_024641365.1 Planctomycetota bacterium
CTTAGCTTCTGCGGCTTCAATTGCTGCTAATTCTGCAACACTGATCCCACGTTGAGCTGCACGTTGTGCTAAGGCTTCTGCCGCGGCTGCAGCTTCAGCAGCCGCGGCTTCGGCGGCGGCTTGTAGGTCAGCTTGGTAATTAGTAAAACTGGTTTCGAGATCGGCGGTGCGGGTTAATACGGCGGTGACAGCACACGATTCTTCTAATTCGCGTAAAAATCGCTGCTCATCTGTTTCGACAATGGCTTCTTCTTCTATTTCTGGCAAATCAATTTCCTGCTGTTCTGGTTCGTCGCTTTTTTCTGGTGGACGCCAGGTCACTAACGGTGGACGGCGACGGCGTTTTTTCTGTGGTTCTTCGGCTTCTGGTGGTAATTCATCTGGCACACGCGTGCGTTCTTCGTCTTCACGATAGCGCAATAATACGTCGCCAAATTGTTCAAATTGCCGTGCTTCAATAAAACGTTGGCGAGCGCATTCTAACGTTGCCATAACGACGCCAACACGACCACTAAGCGTTTTTTCTTTGATAAAAAATTGTTGCATCGTCGATTCGCGCTCTGCCCGCATGTCATCAATTAATGCGTTAATTTTCGTCTCTAATGGCACGTCATCGTTTATAACCGTTCGTGGTCCTAAACGATTAATACGCACCAAAATCATTTCAAAATTGTCAAAAAGCAAGCCAACTTGGCAGTTGGTTAAATCCAAGCCGTCAATTTCATCTTGATCTTCTGGAATTATTTCACGAAAACGTCGTTCATGACATTGCTCAAGACGGTGTTCTAATTCCGGTAATAATTGTGTCGCTTCTTTAAAGCGTCTATAGGCTAATAATTGTCGTACTAAACCGGCACGCGGATCAATGAGGTCATCATCACCGTCCGCATTCGTATCGTGTTCGCTTTCTTGAGGCGGTACGACTAAACGACTTTTTAATTCTAAGAGCGTTGCCGCCATTAAAATAAAATCACCCGCAATATCTAAATCTAAATCGGGAGTGGCGTTGAGCATATCCACAAATTGATCGGCAATGCGACCAATGGGGATGTCGGCTATATCGACTTCTGCACGTCGAACTAAATACAACAACAAATCCATCGGCCCAGAAAAGCTGTCGATGGTGACCTGATAACCAAAATCGATTTCGCCAGACCCCTCAGCGGCAACGCCTGGAAGGGCTGCTATCGTACCATCAGCTGGCGCGTCCAATACTGCTGCATCACTGTCATCAGGCATGGCGGGAGACTAAGCGCAGGGTCGAAGTCCGGAAGTCTGGAAGTCTGGACGGACTTCGTACTGCGCCAGATTACTTAACTATTTCGCGGACTTTAGCATACACCGATTCGATAACGTCTTGTGGCGTGCTGGTGCCAGCGGTGATGCCAACGTGGCGCTTATTTGTGAACCAAGCGGGATCTAAGTTATCCGGTCCCTCAATGTGATGCGCTTCGATGCCTTGGTCGCGAATTAATTCTCGCAGCTTCCGGGTATTCGCGCTGTTCATGCCACCGATGACAATACCTAAATCGATGTCTTCAGATAAGAGCGCGGTAATAGCTTGTTGTCGTTCTTTAACCGGCTGACAGATCGTATCACAAAAACGTACGTCTTCGACCCACGGTTGCGCTCTAATGGCTGTCACTAATTGACTGACCATTTCTGGGCGGTTGGTGGTTTGGCTGACAATGCCAATTCGTGCGTGCCCTTGTAACTTCGCAATATCATTAAGGTCATGAACAACGGCGGCAACTTTTAAATTACCAACCACGCCACGGACTTCGACGTGACTTGCCTCGCCGATCACTACGGGGAAATAACCTTCGCGTTCTAAAAAGCGTGCTAATTTATGGAGGCGAATTACTAATGGACAGGTTGCATCAAAAACGGTGAACCCTTTATCGCGCAACATTTGTTTGGTTGAGTCGCTGGCACCGTGCGCAGTAATCATGACTGATTCGGTGGTAATCGAATCAATTTGGTCGCGCTCAACTATCGCAACACCATTAGCTTTTAAACGTTCGGTGGTTTGCGGGTTGTGCACTAATTGACCCACCACGGTTAATTTATTTTTAAAGGCCGGGTCAAGGGCCATATCAATTGCATCTTGTACACCAAAACATGTACCCATGGCTTGTGCTAAGGTGATTTTCATTTTTTCACCACGCACAGTTCACTAATTATCATTTTTTGCTTCACGGCGGAAGTCATATCACCTCGACTGCCCCCTGCACCTGCCATTACGGTGAGGCCGGACACGTTTGGTAATTTTTACCGAGTGCCATAAATGTGAAAAAACCGACTAGTATCCAAATACTAATCGGTGCACGGGTTTAGCAGATGCTGAACCGCTATAAAAAGAGCCTCCGCTTATGCCGTATCTAGCAGGCGTCCCTGAACCTAAGGTTCAGGTGGGAGCCCCCCATTTCAGGCATGGCCTGTCTTGGCGTGGGCACCCTAGGGTAATGAAAGGCCAGGGGGTAGCGGCCGGACCTCGAACACAGCAGGGGCAGGCACAGTTATATGCCCCCCTATTTAGGTGGCTATGGGGAGATTTCGACTAATTATACAGGCGTCTCGTAACGTGGTAAAAAGCAACAAAAAATCCAATTTTTCACTTGCATCTGTGTTGAAAGCTATTTGCCAAACGGGCTGGAATTTCTTATCGTAATACGTAATAAAATGTCATGTGATTCATATTACAAGAGACGCGGAGGACGCTGAGTTTACGCAGAGGTATTTTTTAATTTTACAGAGATTTTAGCATTATCAGTGCAATTAATTTATTATCAGTAACGCTAAATGACAAATTGGCACTAACTATATCATAGTGCCTTGTTTCCCTCTTCAGAGCTCCGCGTCTCCGCGTCTTGTAAGTTGAATTTTCTTCCCTTTAAGAGCAATTTTTAATTTTCATCCTGGCCGTAAAATGCTGGGGCCATGAAAAAAAGGGAGCCACCTGTTAGCTGCAGGT
>JAHEDF010000081.1 GCA_024641365.1 Planctomycetota bacterium
GTTCCTGATGCGTATTGGATGTTACGCGATGCCATTGCCTGTAATGATCCCGTTATTTTCTGTGAGCATAAATATTTATACAGTCATTTAAAAGACACTGGCGATCCTGCCCAAGCTGAGCATTTACCACTTGGCATGGCGGCCGTGCGTCGCGCTGGCGCAGATTGCACACTGATTAGTTATAGTGGCATGCTCCACGAGTGTCTTGCTGCGGCCGGTATTTTAGAACAAGAACATAATGTCGCAGTCGAAGTCATTGATTTACGCTGCCTGCGTCCACTCGATACCGCAACTGTTTTAGAGTCAGTTGCAAAAACAGGACGTGTGGTCGTTGCTACAGAATCGTGGCCATTCGGTGGCGTTCCCGCAGAAATTATTTCTGTTATTTCTGATTTAGCATTCCATTTATTGGATGCTCCCCCCAAGCGCATTTGCGCGCAAGATACACCCATACCGGTGCAACCAGATTTATATGCAATGCATCGTCCGCATGCTGGTGATATTGTTGCGGCGGTGCTCGATACGGTGAGGTACTGATGCGAATCCCCGTAAAACTTCCTCAATTTGGCGAGTCTGCTGCTGAAGCGACCGTCATGGCGTGGCTCGTTCCACCAGGCTCAACGGTCAATGCCGAGCAAGAATTAGTTGAAGTGCAAACTGAAAAAAGTGTGCTCACGGTAGCTGCACCAAAAAATGGTGTATTAATTGAACATGCGGCTGAACCGGGAACATTAGTGCAAGTTGGTGCCGTTATTGCCTGGCTTGAAGTTGAAGGTGCAGAAGGCGACAGTGAAAATAGTGGACAGTCAGTAAAAGAAGAAAACCCAGCCGCTCGTACTCCAGCACCAGTTCCCTCGCCCGCGACTCCACGTCATGTCGTGCGACGCACGGGAGCGAATTTTTATAGTCCACGTGTTCGTACACGGCTCGATGAAAATGGATTATTACCTGCAGACTTAGCTGCCATCACTGGCACCGGTGAAAATGGTCGTGTCACTGCAGAAGATGTTGAAAAATATTTAAGTGAAGGCAGCCCGATGAGCCCAATGCGGCAAGCCGTGGCCGCTAATATGTTGCGGTCGTGGGGGCGTCCACTCGCCACTGTTGCCCGCGCAGTTTGTTTAGATCCTGTTTTAAAACATCGTCGTACCGTTGAAGGTCGTCCGAGCGCCACGGTCTATTGTTTACGCGCGCTTGCCCTCGCACTGAAAGACGATGATCGCATGGTCCACCGCATGGTGGGAAGTCGCATAACGAAACCGTCGTCTATGGATTTAGCAGTGGCCGTGGAGGTTGATGATGGCGTGCTCACACCGGTGATCAGAAAAGTTGACGAATTGGCATTACCTGCCTTGACCTCTGCTGTGGAAAATGCCGTTGAATTAGCGCGCTCAGGACGCGTACTCGATCCAGGTGGCGCTGTTTCAACCGTCACGAATTACGGCACCTTTGGCCTCACCTGGGCGACTGCCATTCCACAACCAGATCATTCTATGATTTTAGGAATTGGTGCGGTGCGCTACGTGCCCGATTGGAATCCCGCAGAAAAACGTTGGGACCGTGCACGCGAGGCACAATTATCAATTACCTTTGATCATCGCATTGCAGATGGCGGTGCGGCTGCGCGGCTGCTAATGAAAGTTGCTGATCTCATGGAACATCCAGAGCGAATGTAATTGTTTTAATTAGTTAATTAAATTTATTCCTAAATTACTAGAGGAATTTCGTGAGTACTCCAGCCGCCTTACTGGCTGTCTTAGCGTCAGAGCCAGCAGTACCTGGTTTAGCGCAAGCGGTGAGTACATTATCTGAACGTTATCGCGATGGCGTCACTGATAATAAGCGCGGCATGACCACCGATATTGAACGTGCTGCTTATGTTGCAGCACGCATGCCTGCCACCGCAGCTGCAGTGGCGGCCTGTTTAGAAATGGCGCAACCACACGACATATTAACGGTGCTTGATTTAGGAAGTGGTCCGGGATCTGCCTTATGGTCTCTACAGTCTCATTTTCCACACTTAAAAAAAATAACTGCTTTTGAAAGAGACGCTGCATTAATTACCATTGGCAAACGATTGGCGCACAGTGGTGACATGCCTTTAAAAGAAATTGAATGGATTTCTGGTGATGTAAATTTCTTACCGGCACTTACTCGCCATGATTTAGTAATGGCATCATATGTGACCAATGAATTACAGGATAATCAACGACTCGCTTTTATAACTGCTGCCTGGGAATTAACCAATTGCGGCTTCCTCATTATTGAGCCGGGTACTCCTCGCGGATTTGCTGCTATAGAACAAATTCGCGCACATTTAATATCTCTCGGAGCTACTATTGCTGCTCCTTGTGGACATCAACAATCGTGCCCAATTACCAGAGAATTAGAACGTACAACATGGTGTCATTTTCGTGTGCGGGTACCACGATCACGCATGCATCGCCAAATTAAAAGTGCTTCGCTCGGCTTTGAGGACGAACCTTTTAGTTTTCTTTACGCAACGAGAGATACGCACAGTGGACCTGAAAAAGCACGGATTATATCAACGCCGCGCATTCATAAAGGTTCCGCCCACCTCGCAGTTTGCACCGCCGACGGTCTACGAGACTTAAACATTCCGCGCCGAAATAAAGACCTCTATAAATTGGCATCACGCTCATCATGGGGCGACAACTTCCCCATATTAGAATAATTATTTAATTTTATTTTTTATTGCCTGAATTTCTCTGGCGCCCATGTGGGACAACACGCACACGTAAATCTATAGCGCGCGACCCACCAATGTCCCACTCTAATTTAAGGCGCTCAGTTATAGGCGCAATTGGCACCCACCCACCGGCATCATTTAACTGAATTTCTGTCGCTTTGCGATCGACACGTATACTAAACAAATATTGTCCTGATGATTTAGATAACTCGATATCGTCACCGCCAGTTCCGGTTACCCTCATGCCCTCTCTTGTAATAACGAGGCGACGACCATCAGAAAAAATCAAGTCCCAGTGATCATCGTTGTGATTTTTATCGACAAATTTAACAGCACAACGCATAGAGCGTCCATCTAATATTTTGGGGCGCTCATCCAAAATTGCTGAGCCCTTTGCGGTAAAACGAAGTGTGTTTTCGTGTAAGACGGCGTTTGTTTTCGGGTTGTATTGAAAGGCCAACAATAAATCGTGCCCCAAATGATTTATATATTCCTGCGGCCATAACTCGCGAACAAGTTCTTCTTCCAAGGCAGTTGCATTTTTTGCTCCCTCATCAGTCAACATGGCATCTTCCCATTGCCGTTGAAATTGGTCGATATCTTTTTGTACTCTTGCGCTGCGTAAATCGATACCAATATTTTGGAGCGTCGTATAGGCATTCTTTAAATCATGCTTACGCATGTAGTCCTGAAATTCACGCATCGGTTTTTGTGCTATATTGTATGCCCACGAGTCCCATGCATTGGTAATCTCACTTCGCACACGATCTAATTCTAATTTACGTGATGCCCAGGTCGTATTTTGACGATCTAACAATGCTACGGCTTCCGCATATTTGTCTTGTTCAGCTAATCCTTTTGCTTCATTAATCATTGAATGCCACTGCCATCCGCCTGTTACCCCGACAATAAATAATATGACAACAATCGCGATAGTGACGGCGAAAGCATAAAACGATACGCGACGTGCGGTTCGCCGCATACGACGTGCACGTGCACGTTGTACTGCGACAGCTGCATCACCTGCATTTGCGGGATCTTCATCGACTTGTTTACGACGAATTTTGGACAGCATTTCGAGCGCTTCACTTGCAGATTGCGGACGTTGCGCTGCATCCTTTTCCATTAATCGACTGATGAGCACACGCATAGCAGGCGTTGGGCCTGGCTCTGGAAATTTTAACGGATTATTTACCGCGCGAACTAACACTTCCATGGCTGATGATCCGGTAAAAGGCGGATTGCCACAAACAATATGATAGAGCGTCGCACCAACCGCATATAGATCAGCACGGTGGTCAACGCGATGCGCATCGCGTCCTTGTTCCGGAGCCATATAATGCGGCGTACCCATAACAGCACCGGTGTTTGTTGCCGTAACCGATACACTGCCTTCTAATTCATCAGCGCGTGCCAAACCCAAATCAGCAACTTTGACCATACCTGCTTTTGTTACCATGATATTATCTGGTTTAATATCACGATGCACAACACCGGCAGCGTGTGCAAATTTTAGCGCCTCTAAGGTTTGTCGGCAAATTTCTAATGCACGCATTTCCGGAAGGCGTCCATGCTTTTGTATCAAATCACTGACCGTGTTACCATCGACCAATTCCATACTAAAAAACATTAAGCCATCTGCTTCACCTACATCATGAACCGCGATCAAATTTGGATGATGTAAGCGTCCGGCTGCCCGTGCTTCGCGTAAAAAACGTTCGCGAAATTTTCGATTATTTGCTAATTTCGGCGCTAAGACTTTAAAGGCTACTAAGCGATTCATCGACATCTGCATGGCTTTATACACTTGCCCCATTGCACCGGCACCAAGAGGCGACTCTATGCGATATCCGGCAATTATACTGCCATCTTCTAATAAATCCTGACTACCATCATCGTCGGGATCACTAATTTGCTTTAATGCTCCAGGAGTAAGTGCGCCTACCGCATCATTATTTGCTGCACCGACATCATTTCCACTGCCATCAACACTTACCGGTGCTAACTCTGACGATGACTGTCCAATACGACTTGTCTTGGGTACTGATTTACGAACTGACGTCGTGGTTTTGCGACGAGCAGAACTACCAGTTTTTAAACGTTCAGAAGTTCCTGGTCGTATATTTGATCGCACAATGCGCGAGCTGATTGATTCCTCTGTACTTGGCGGCAAAGAATCATCTTCCACATCACCCATTTCAGTTGGTGCCGTCGCCACTTGGGTTGATACAGGCAACCGTCCACTTCCAGGTGTGGTAATTGGTGCCATGCCTTCACCACGCGGCACACAACGCACCATGGCATTGGTTATTAATTCTTCAGGCAAAGCCAATAATTCTCCACGTTGTTGCAACAGGGCAACGAGGTCATTGCGACGATCTGGAGATAATTCTTTCGTCTCAGACATTAGAGAAGGCGGCTCTCATACAACAGGTTGCATGGTATCATTTTGAATGGTGAAGAAGCGGCAATGATCAACTTGCAGAATTCGTTCTCCAGTGGTGACTTAGGGTACAATGTTTAGCCGAGTCACCACGCTTCGTTGAATAGATTTTCGCCCCAGTTGGTGGATATTTATCTCACAACGGTCTTACCACCACACGACATCATAACCTGCAGTGCAAACACCAGTCGCCATGCGTCATGGATCAACATCAGGATATCGCGAATACACTTCAGAAGAATAATGGTTTAGGCCGGCACCTGACCAAATAATGCGTAACACGCAATCGCTCCTGCCATAGCAGCATTAAGGCTCTCAGCTTGCCCTGGCATAGGTAAGGTCACGCGTTCCTGACATGAAGCTAAGAGCTTTTCAGAAATGCCATGTGCTTCTGAGCCGACAACCAACCAGCGTGAGCATCGCTGTAATTGCTCTGGATGCTGACCATTTCGTACTACTAAAGCACAGCAAGGAGCGCCAGCCGACAAATCTGGAAGTGCATCATAATTTTCAAAACGATACACGCGTGTTGCTGTAAATGTACCAGCAGTCGATTGTAAAACTTTGTGCGAGAAAGGATCAACACCTCCAATTAATAACACCTGCGGTAAAGCAAATGCCGCTGCGCAACGAATAAGTGTCCCAACATTTCCTGGATCACTCATCTCTTCTAAAATGAGTCCACCTGCTGCGACATCTATGGGTGGTAAAGATGGCTGTGCGAAAACTGCAACAAATCCAGAGGGAGAACTCGCTTGCGATATTTTTTGTGCAACACGTTCGGAAACGGAAATTACGTCATGCGCTTTCCAAATCTCTGGTATTTTATGACTGTCTGTAATAAATATGTGCAAGGGAGTCCAACCGCTATCCAAACAAGCTGAAATAGCTCGCACACCTTCCACTATACATTGTTGCATGGTACGACGATGACGAACATCGTGCAATTGTCGTACATGCTTGATCAATGAATTTTCCAGCGAAGTAATATCAGGCATTATAAAGGTAATTGATTTTGGTTGATGGAATGGGCACAGGACAAGCGATCATGTTCTCTCCACGCCGCTGACAGGTGAATACCATTTCGTGATGCGGTAAAAAGGGTGCTTCAAAAAAATGGACGAAATGGTCCGGTTTGGCTCATAACTTGGATCATCTGATACATTTGCAACGTATTTGAGCCTTCAGCGTCATGCTTTTAGGACTGCGAGCGATCAGCCTGCGACACCCCATGCACGGTTGACTGGTTTCAAGGCCGTTTCTAAGCTGCGCCCCCGCTCCTCATACAAGGAATGGTTAAAATGACTCAAGAGGGATGCATGACCACGCTGCGTATGTCACAAGTAATTGTATCAAAAGCGTTCACTTCATTAGATAATGATATTGATAAAAGGCAGGTCATTACGACTTTAATTCAAAGCCTCGGAAGTAATAAAAAATTTCCCACTGACAAAACAAATGAAATTATTGAAGGCGCCATGGCGCGTGAAGCGATTGGCTCAACTGGCATTGGCCATGGTATTGCGATTCCACACTGTCGCACTCCACATGTAAAAGAAATAGTTTGTGCATATGGTCATAGTGCAAACGGTATTGATTTTGATAGTTTAGATGGCGAACCAGTACATAGCGTATTTTTGTTATTAACTCCGCCGGATCAAAAAGAACAACATTTGCAACTGATGAAAAGTTTTGCCAGCCAAATTCGTAAAGAACATTTCTGCGAATTTCTCCATCAAGTAAACGGCGCTCAACCCTTAATTGATTTGTTGAGCGAGTTCGAAGCACGTTGAATCGAGGCCGCGTGAGTGGCTCATTACCCTCATTAGAACCATTTCTGCATCCGACACGGATCGTGACGGTCGCTTCAACGTCGTCAAAAAGAGCCGTCCTAAAACAAATCGCTCATAGTTTTGCAAATAATTCAGTTGTAGGAAATCACGCGGAATGGCTACAAGCCATATTTGATCGCGAAGAAGTCACCAGCACCGGAATAGGCGGAGGTGTCGCCTTACCGCATGCGCAACACGCCAGCGTTGCTGACTTCGCCCTTGCCATTGGCTTAGCTCGTGAGGGCATCGCCTTTGATGCCAAGGACAACAAACCCGTTCACATCTTTGTGATGATGGCCGCTCCTCTTGGCAACCGTCCCTATTATTTGAAAGTTTTGGCGAGCATTGCGGCGCGCATGCACCGTCAGCAAACACGTGACGCAATGCTGGGCGCGGATTCTCCCGAAGCGGTTATCGCGGCATTCATTAACGCCCTGTAACCATTACATCAGCATGACGTTCAGCATGAAGTGAGGCTAAGCTGGCAGAGATTGCACTCCCACCTTGCTGTACGCTATGCTCGTAACACCCTATTAGGTATAGGTTTAAATAATTTAGACAGCGCCACTTTGGTCGCGTTTTTGCCTCGCCGAGAAGAACCCTTTGCCCAAAGCAACTCTGTCGACAAACTGCGCGCCCATTTTTCACCCCTTTTATCTGCTGCCGGGTACATACCAGCAGCGCGAGAGTTTTTCATGCAGGCCACCATCAACGATACTGGCACCCTTCGTAAACAAGTCATCGTGACCTATTCACAAGCGGAAGTCGAAGTTCGTCGCGAAAAAGTTTTAGCCCAATTATCAGGACAAGTAAAACTAGATGGTTTCCGTCCAGGAAAATCATCAAAAGCAATTGTTGCTAAACGATATGGCAATGCTGCTGCACAAAAAGCGACAGAAGAATTGGCTGACGAAGGATTTAACGAAGCGATTAAAAAACACCAATTGAAACCAGTTGGTCCAATTAAAAATGAATCGTTAAAAGCTGATAATGGTTTAGAATTAATTGTGAGTTTTGACATTAAGCCTTCCATCACCTTGCCTGATCCAAGCACCATTTCCGTCACCAAAGAAGAAATTTCTGTCACTGATGACGATGTGCAAAAAAATCTCGACCAATTATGCAAACGTGCTGGATCAATGAGCGCAATAACTGACGGCGAAACTATCCAAGAAGATGATAGCATTACTTTGACAGGCAGCGTGACGGTTGATGGTAAAGAAGTTCGCAAATTGCACGATTTTCATCATTTAGTTGGTGGTTACAGTTTATTAGGAACTGCTCCTGAAGAAGTTATTAAATTATGTAAAGATAAAGTGGTTGGTGGCCAATTATCATTTTCAACTACCTTACCAAAAACATTTACACCAGCTGAAGCCGCAGAAAAATCAGCACAAATTGAAGTTACCATTCAAAGCGCACAGCGCCAACGTCCGGCTGAAGCAAACGATGATTTGGCTAAACGTATGGGCGTCGAAGATTTAGCGACTTTAAAAACTCGCTTAAAAGAACAGTTAGTGCAACAAAAAGAAGGTGAATTACATCAAAAGCAAATTAATGAATTGACTGAAGCGCTGCTGACGAATGTCTCAATTACCCTCCCCGATCAATTACGCGAAGAATCACTCAAATCTAATTTAGAGCCGCGTGTTACAAAGGCTAAAGAAGAAAAGAAATCAGACGAAGAAATTGCAAAAATGACCGAAGAAACCACCGCTGAAGTTGAAAAGAGCTTAAAGCGTTTCTTAATCATTGATGCCATTGCCGAACAACTGCAGGTGCAAGTAACGCGTGAGGACTTGGAAAGCCAAATCACCATGGCGGCAATGCGCTCTGGCCGCAAACCACAAGATATTGCTGATCAATTACAAAAAAGTGGCCAAGTAAACCAAGTGGTTGCGGAAATTCGTGAAGCAAAATCACTCGAAGTGATGCTCGACAAAGTGTTAGGCCGCGAATCGAACCCTGCTCATGGCGAAGCAGGCCATGTGCACGGACCGGACTGTAATCACTAAATTACCGTCTATGTAATAACTACCTTGGCCGATCCTTGTCAGCGCAGGGATCGGCCAATTTATTGGTAAATAAGGCCGATTTTCCAAGTTCGCTTAACGCTATCTCCTCTTGCTCACCGCCTAACTTAGTGAACAACTACCGCGCGAGGTAACCACATGCATATTGCTGTCGCAGGCGATCATTCTGCCGTCGCTCATACGCGTGCGATAATTGCGCATTTACAAAAATTAGGACATGACGTTCAGGATTTTGGCACCGATAACGAAGCCAGCTGTGATTATCCTGATTATGCGGGACCAGCCTGTGATTCGATAGTAAGTGGCGCCAACGAACGCGCTATTTTAGTTTGTGGTACAGGCATCGGTGTCAGCATTGTCGCCAATAAAGTAAAAGGCATTCGCTGTGCTTTGGCACATAATATTCAGACCGCACATTTAGCGCGCGAACACAATAATGCACATGCGCTCGCAATGGGTGCACGCGTCGTCGATAGCGATTTAGCCATTGCCATGGTTGACGCTTATTTAAATGCCACTTTTGAAGCGCGTCATTTAAAACGACTCGATAAAATTGCTGCACGCGAAGGCTGTAGTTTACCAATTAATCCATAATTACAAACATACTGGAATGCTCCATGCTTGGTTCAGACACACTGACAAAAAACGATCACTTTGTTCCCGACGCAATTAATGCGGCATCGCCTAGCGCCGCTGAGTGGACGTCAGCTTTTGAACAAGCTACGCAAGCAAGCCACCGCGCTGCGCTATGCGTTATTGCCGGGCATAAACACATAGCCGATAGTCACCGTGTCTTATTAACGCAATTAGAAAATGATGGCTTATTAGGAAAGGCAATTGCCTGGGCATTAGGTCATGTAGCAACGGACAATAATGGCATTGAGGCGGCATTGCTTGCTGCCATTGCCGACGGCTCACTCGATGTCCGTGAAAATGGTTACTCTGCATTGGCGGTAATTGCCGCCCGCGATTGCGCCAGCGGTAATTTGGCCACCGCCATGGCTGAACGTGTTAATGCTGAAATAGAACGTGCTCGTAATGGTGGCACTGGATTAGGAGAGCAAGCCTGTCGCGTATTAGCGATTCTCGGTGCACCTCAGACAATTGAATTAATTCAACGCGTAATTAGTGAAGATCGTTATTGTGACCGTTTTGAATTACAACGCTTACGAAAATCCGTTACCGATAACGGGCGCGATCATGACAGTATTAAATTGCTAAAAGCTGACTGGAGCGAATTTTTCAGTGACTATTTAGCCGCTGAACAAACACCTGAAGCAACGCCCAATGCCGCCCCCAAAGATAAACGCACTGAATCACCAATTGACGCTCCGCACACATCGTCAACGCCTCCACATAACGGGCCAAACGGAGCAATAAGTGATGACGATCAAGCTGGCTTAGAATATCCTGATGGAAATGGCGAGGAAGATGGCGGTGCTATTCCGCTACCGATTGATTGGGAATCTTTTAAAACCAGTGAAGAAATGGCTGCCTTGCCAGAAAAATTACGGCAACTCGCTGGACAACTTGGACCTTTGTTAGAACAATTAGCGATACGTGCCGTTCGTGCGCAGCTAAGTGATTTAAATGGACAGGAATTCGTTGCGCTGCTTTTACAAGTGCTGCCTCAAGCATTACCGCCGCAACATGTGCAAATGGCGTTGAGTCCAGAAGCACTTATCTGTTACAAAGCCATCATAAAATTCTTAATTCGTACCGGCGTGGCAACCAATGGTGAGGAATTATTAAATGGACTTAAAATGGTGCGCGAAGCGCTCATCGCACAAATACGTCAGGCCGGTATTTTAAATGGCCCAGACTATAGTGATCCGGATGAAAAAGGTGATGGTAAACAACCGGCTCAGCCAGTCAGCAAATAACGTTTTTACTGCACACAAAAAGCCCTGTGCCTAACTAAGCACAGGGCTTTTTGTTGGGCTGCTTTTATCGTTCGGACGATTTTTTCCCTTCTGGCTTCATATGCATAAAACCATAAACAGATAAAGCCAAACCACCGGCGGCCACGATCCACGGTGCGATGAGCAGCGCGATATTACGTTCATTATCAGGTCCTC
>JAHEDF010000082.1 GCA_024641365.1 Planctomycetota bacterium
ACGATTAAGTGATGAGCGAAAACCGGCAATTTTCTCAAATCCATAATAACTATATATATTAACCAGGAATTCTAATGCGCGGACATTCTCTTCGGTATAAATAGAAATACTGCCATCCTCAAGCACGTCAAAGCCACCTCCAAATAATTTGGCGAGGAATAATAAACGGTTTGGGAGAAAACCAATACGCACCAAATCACCATTATTATCATAATGGTCTAGCTTCCTCCCTAATTCGACTAATTCCTCCAAGGTGTCCGGTAATTCATCCTTATCGTAACCCACTGCACGTAATCGTTCGCTTTGATAATAGATGCCGAATGTATTGAGACCAATCGACATGCCGTACATTTTACCATTGTACATACCTGATTCCAAAACAACCGGGTAACAATCTTCACGTAAAATGCGCCATTCTTCCGCCGTAAAAAAATTATCTAATGGTTCAATGAGACCATCAGCTGCCCAGCCCGATACAGTCGGGCTCCATTGCGTTACCACATCCGGCGGTTTTCCTCCGGCTACAGCCAACATATATTTTTGCGTCGTCACATTTGAAGGAACTGATAAACCAATAACTTCATAATCAGCTTGCGACTCATTAAATAATTTAATGATATTATCGATGACTAATTTACGTTCTCCGGTCCATTGATGCCAGACATGCACAGGTTTTCGTTCTGGATACTGGCGTTCTAATGGAGCTGGAATGGCGTACCACGCTAACGCCCAAACAACCGAAAATGCAATCAGAATACGTGCAAGCCATGGTACAATTGATCGTTGTGGCGGACGGTTGGCTGCCGTCACTTTGGCAGATAAACGAACTGTATGGCTATCACGATTATTTTGCGGCTCGTCATCACCGAATGGATCATCGAATGAATTAGTCGCCATAATGCACCCAACGTCGTTGTGATTTAAAGACAAAGAACGTAATGGTTGCGACAATTACAAACATGATCCATGCCAACGCACTTGCATATCCTAAATCTAAATACTGCCAGGCGCGATAAAATAAATACAAGGCAAGAAACAGCGTGCTTTCTTGCGGGCCACCGCTGGTTAAAATATAGGCTTGGGTAAAATACTGAAATGCATGAATGATTCCGATAACTAAATTAAAAAATATGACTGGGGTCATCATGGGCATGGTAATATGCAGGGCACGTTGCCAGGCATTCGCGCCATCAATGCGCGCCGCTTCATACAAAGACACGGGGACGTCTTTTAATCCGGCTAAATAAATAACTAAACTGCCGCCAATTCCCCATACCGATAAAAGGATCAGCGTCGTCATCGACCAAGCTGGATCTTGCAACCACGCAGGACCGTCAATGCCGATCAGTCCTAATAAATTATTAATAAGACCGATTTGCGGATTCAACACCCACATAAAAACCACAGAAGTTGCAACCATCGGGACTATGTGCGGCAGGAAAAATATGGTGCGATAAATAGCAATGCCACGAATGTCTAAATTTAATAACAGTGCCAACACAAATGCTGTACATACACACAACGGTACTGCTACTAATGCATAGGTTAACGTATTGGCGAGTGAGCGCCAAAAACTGGGGTCATCAAATAGCAGGGTATGATAATTTTCCAACCCGACCCACTGTGGTGATGCCGTTGCTGTATAATGGGTAAATGATAAAAAAATGCTGGCCAAAAAAGGCATGGCGGTAAAGACCGAAAAGCCGACCAACCACAACCCAATAAACAAATAGCCCTGATAATTTTTTTTCACGTGAGTATTATCCTCAACGTGCCTGTCCGACTTCCGAACTCGGATACATATTTCATCGGCGGTCTAAGGACCAGTTTGTTGAACATAGCTCTAAGATGATAACACTGGCTCAAAAGACATCAAACCACCGCGAAATGAATAGCTATGCTCAATTTAAGTCCATTTCTGGAGTCAGCTACGACCACCATCTTGTGTTGTCGTCCGCACCTCTTAACCACGGCCCCTGCAGAATGATGGCAGAATCTTGAATTCATCGCCCTGTTAGGAGCACACACATGGCCACTATTGGCGTCGCAATTATCGGAGCAGGCGGTATCGCCCTTGCAAATCACCTTCCTGGTTTGGCGTTATGCCCTGACACAAAAGTCGTCGCAGTTTGTGATGCTGATCCAGCAACATTGGAAAAAGCGAAAGCGACCACCGGCGCATCTATTGCATCGACGGATTGGAAAGATGTCGTTACTCGAGACGAAGTACATGCAGTCATTATTTGTACGCCCAATCATGTGCATGCACCGTGCGCGATTGCCGCTGCTCAAGAAGGTAAACATGTGCTGTGCGAAAAACCAATTGCGATGGATACCGCTCAATCGTTAGCGATGTGGCGCGCTGCTGAACAGGCTAAAGTCCGTCACATGACCGCATTCACGTACCGCTTTGTTCCAGCCATGCGCTATATTGCTCATTTAGTGCAAGCGGGTGCAGTCGGAACGCCCTATCATTTTCGCGTCCATCGTTTGCAAGATTGGGGCGTTCGTTATTTAGGGTGGCGCCAACAAAAACAATTTGCGGCAACCGGCGAAATGGGCGACATGTTATCGCACCGCATTGATTATGGACACTTATTAGTTGGCCAAATTGCAAACCTTGCTGCACAAACACGATTATTGGTTACAGAACGTGGCGGTAAACCAGCTGACGTTGAAGACTGGGTTGCTGTGCTCGCTAATTTTAAAAATGGCGCGACTGGGGTGATGGAAAGTAGTAAATTAGCAACCGGATGTGGTGAAGGCAAAGACAGCCCTGATCGCTGCGAAGTTAATGGCACTGAAGGTACGTTAGTTTATCAACTCGCAAAACCACATGCCATATTACGCGCATCGAAAAATGATAAAATATTAAAAGAAGAAGAAGTCCCTCGTGAATTTTTAACCTATCCAAAATCGCCACGCGATCCGTACAATGGTGATCCGCTAGTCACATTCCGCTACGACCAAAATGTAGAATTTATTCATGCAATTTTAGAAGGCCGCCCATGTACGCCATCATTTGCTGATGGCACTGCTGCCCAAGCCGTCATGGATGCCGCACTCGTTGCCGCTGCAGAACGACGCTGGGTCGATCTCGTATATCCAACCGTTTAAACAGATTAAGAAAGCAATAAGTTATGTCGAAACATGCAATTATTACTGGTGCCGGAAGTGGGGTGGGACAAGCGACCGCTCTCGCATTAGCTGAACGCGGCTGGACCGTGTCTATTCTCGGGCGCCGTGCCGAGAATTTAAATGAAACAATTGCCAAAGCTGGCGCAAACGCACAAAAAATTGATGCCTATCCCTGCGACATAGGTGAATCAAGCGCGGTGTCTAAAGTCGTTGCCACTATTTTAGGTAAACACGGTCAGGTCCAAGCATTAGTTAATTCAGCCGGTGGTAATATTCCGCGCCGCAGTCTGGGTGAATTGAGTTTAAGTGACTGGAAGGCTGTACTGGATACGAATTTAAACGGCACCTATTATTTAATTAATGCGGTATTGCCAATGATGCGCAAACAAAAAGAAGGTACGATTGTCAATATTATTAGTGACGCTGGCATGAAAGCGAATGTCGTAGCTGGACCGTCTTACATCGCTTCTAAATTTGCGGTCAATGGTTTGACGCAATCCATTAATTGTGAAGAAGCAAAGAATGGTATCCGTGCCGTTGGCTTATTTCCTGGGGAAATTAATACGCCAATATTGGACAAGCGTCCGTCTCCTCCGCCAATGGAGGCGCGCAAACATATGTTGCAAGCCGAAGATGTTGCCGCTTGTGCGGTCTTAGCTATTGAATTGCCATACAATGCGGTGATTGAACAGCTGTTATTACGACCACGGGCGTTAGTCTGAACTCAAAGTGAATTCTGCTTAACCATTTCGCTGGTTACGTTTAACTGTTTAAATCTATTTTTTCCTTACGCCAAAATGGCTTTGACCACATGGCCTTCAACGTCAGTTAATCGATAATCTCGACCATTAAAGCGATAGGTTAATCGTTCATGATCAAGACCCATCAGGTGTAAAATAGTTGCATGTAGGTCGTGGACATCGACTTTTCCCTCGGCGGCTTTGTGACCTATTTCATCGGTCGCTCCGTAATGAACGCCCGGTTTAATGCCAGCTCCAGCAAACCAAGTGGTAAAGGCATGCGGATTATGATCTCGTCCCGTAGCGGCACTATTTTTAGCGCGTTGCACGACTGGTAAGCGACCAAATTCACCGCCCCATATTACTAGTGTTTGATCTAATAATCCGCGTTGTGCTAAATCAGCTAATAAGCCCGCAATCGGTTTATCAGTTTCACCAGCAAAGCCGCGATGATTGTCTGCGATATCTTTATGACCATCCCAACTCTTTTCGTTTTCCATGCCGCCGGAGTAAATTTGCACACAACGCACACCGCGCTCAACCATGCGTCGGGCCATTAAACATTGCCGACCGTAATGCGCACAGCGATTATCATCTAAGCCATAAAGTTTTCGAATGTATTCCGGTTCTTTGTCGATATCCAATGCTTCCGGAGCCGCAGATTGCATGCGATAGGCTAATTCAAAACTTTCAATACGTGCTTCTAATTCACTGTCTCCTCGTGCATTTTCTTTTCCTAATTTACCAAGTAAATCTAACTGGCTGCGTTGATGAATGTCAGCAATGTCCTTTGGACGTTGTAAATCATTAATCGGCACACCGGTGGGACGAAGTCCGGTTCCCTGATATATACTTGGTAAAAATCCGGCACTCCAATTAGCCGCATGTCCTTTGGGTACACCACGTCCTTTGGGATCGTACATAACGACAAATGCTGGCAAATCTCGGCTTTCACTGCCAATGCCGTAGGTCAACCACGCACCAAAACTTGGAAAACCCATGCGCGCCATGCCTGAATTTATTTTAAGCAGCGCTGGTGCGTGATTATTAGAATCGGTCCAGCAGCCATGTAAAAATGACATTTTATCAACATGTTTTGCCATTTCTGGAAATATATCTGACACCCATGAACCGCTTTGTCCATATTGTTTAAATGAAAATGGTGACTTCATTAACGGACCAACTTGGTCGGTAAAAAATCCCGTATCTTTATCAAACCCAGCTAATTCCTGTCCGTCACGTTTGGTTAATTCCGGTTTATAATCAAAGGTATCTATATGACTTGGTCCGCCATTCATAAACAACCAAATGACTGACTTCGCTTTGGTCTTAAAATGTGGTGGTTTTGCTGCCAGTGGATTAACGCCTTCCCCAGCCAATAATCCCTGATCCTGTAAGAGACTGGCCAATCCTAAAATTCCCATGCCACAGCCAGCTTTTTGTAATAATGCTCGTCGATTTAACATAAGTTATCCTTTCTTAATACACGTAAATAACATCGTTCAGACACAGCACGGTGTGTGCAAAGTCTGTTAGTGCTAAACGTCGATCACCATTACGAACTGACGTTTGTTTTTTGATAAATGCCTGTGCTTCCTGTTTCTCATAAGCACTGGGTAATCGACCAAGCGCAAGTAACCATGCTTTATCAATAAGTGCTGCATCATCTTTTTCTCCGGTAATACGACTCGCAAAACCATCTGCCCACAAACGTGTTTGTGGATTATTGAGTAATGCCAATGCTTGTGGGGCAATGGTTGTGGTTGGACGCGTGTCGACGCTTTGTAATGGCTCAGGAAAATCAAAGGTGGTTAGGAATGGAATTAAAGCGCTGCGTTTAATAGTAAAATAAATGCTGCGACGGCGGCTTGATTCATTACGCGTTCCAGCTCCAAAAGGTGTTTCATCTAACATACTGCTGATAAATAACAGCGAATCACGAATCGCTTCTGCCTCTAGGCGACGACGATGCTGACTGCTAAACCACGTTGCTTCTGGATCTGCTGCTTTGGTAGCTGCCGAAACTTCACTGCCTTGCTGATAAGTCGCAGATAAAACGATAGAGCGAATTAATGGTTTTATTTTCCAGTCACCTGCAATTAATTCACTCGCCATCCAATCAATGAGCTCTGGATGAGTCGGCTTTGCACCGTTCAATCCAATATCGCTTGGTGTCGCCGCAAGTGCTTTGCCAAATAAATGCTGCCACAATCTATTTACTAAGACACGGGCCGCTAAACGTCCCGAACCTTTTTCCACATCCATAATCCAGTCGGACAGCGCACGTCGACGGTATGATGTGTGCCATGCTTTCGGCGGTGCCGTCTGCCACGCGCTGGCTTCATTGTTCATAAATACTGGCCAAAATGATTGCTGCACGATGTCTTTTTTTTGATCGGGATCACCGCGACGTAAGAAATAGGTGTCATTAAAAAAGTCCGCGCCTTGCGTATGTAAGCGCACCGCCTTTACGCCTTCGCTGCCAATTAATATTTTTTCAACTGTGCGTTGTGGTTTTTTGGCTAAGTGCTCATCGGCTTTTTTCCTTAGTGCACGCCAGCCGTCGTCTTGTTGTCCAATCCATGTCATTAATGTTTTATTGTGTTCGTCTGTGCGTTCAGTAATAGGCACACGTAATGCGTCGTAAATTGCTGGGTGCATAATGCCGCCCGCTAGAGCGACGTCTTCTGACGTAAAAGAAAAGCGCGAACGCCCGATGGCGTGTTGTGAATTATTTTGAAAACTCAGTTCAATGGTAATGGTTGCACCATGCGGATTCTCTAGTGGTTGTGCAAACGTATAAACAGCAGCGTGATCCTGTCCGAATTGTGGATCAACCGCCCATCCTGAGGTACTATCATCATCAATCGTTGCACTTACCGGTAATCCTGGCTGATCAAAAGTCGATTGAGGATTAATTAACGTTATAGGAATTGGCTTACTTTTTTTATCTGCTTTCTTATCACGCGCGGTGACAGCCACGTTAGTTAAACAAAAATTTCCATTTCCCGCACGGCCTGGACCACCTTTGGGAAGGGATGGATCACGTAATGCATCAATGCGTAAGCCTCTTATATTTTTTTGCTCCGTATTAATGACTATTGTGTACGTATCATGCGTCGATGCCTTACCGCTTACCAACAACGATCCATCATTCTGTGGTGTAAACTTTGCCTTACTGCTTGCTGTACTGCTACTCGCAACAGCCACCAACCATGATGCTTTACCTGCTAATTCTTTTTCCGCTGCTGCTAATTTCTTTAGCAGTTTATTATTTTCGTACGCAATGAGAGTATCTTCATATGGTTGATGTGCCTTTTCGAATGCTTCGACTTCTTTTTCAAATAATGCGGGTGTGACATCTCGCTCAACCTCACTGCGCACGGTCGTGGTAAAAGTTGACAATAAATGATAATAATCGCGTTGGCTAATCGGGTCATATTTATGGTCATGGCAGCGTGCGCATCCAACCGTGGTGCCAAGTACAGTCGAAAAGGTCGTCGATAACATGTCATCAAGCGCATCATAACGTGCCTTTTCCGCTTCATTTTTTGTGATTTGAGTTGGCCACACCCCAGCCGCAATAAAGCCCGTTGCTCGTAATGCTTCGGTATTGTCTGGCGCAATTTCATCGCCAGCTAACTGCCAACGAACAAATTGGTCATATGGCATATCCGCATTCAGTGCGCGAATAACAAAATCCCGATAATGATAAGCAAATGGTCGATCATAATCTTGTTCATAACCATGACTTTCGGCAAAACGTGCTAAGTCTAACCAGTGACGTGCCCACCGTTCACCGAATCGGGGGCTCGCTAATAAGTGATCAACTACTTTTTCGAGTGCATTATCTGATGTGTCGGCAATAAATTCATCTATCGTTGATGGAGTTGGCGGAATACCCGTTATATCAAGATATAAACGACGAATTAAAATGCGACGGTCTGCCGCTGCGGTTACTGGAATACTTTTCTTCTCTAAGGTTGCTTTTATAAAATTATCAATCGGATTTTTTATCCAGGTTTTTTCTTTAACTTTCGGAATCGTTGGCCGTTCAAGTTTTTTATAGGACCAATGATTCGCTATCAGCTGTGGGTCAATGCCCTTTTTCTTAGGTGGCTCTTCCGTGCGCGGATCTGGTGCGCCGCGTTTTACCCAGGCTTCAAAATCGGCGATTACCGCGTCCGGCAATTTCTTTTTCGGCGGCATTTCCAAATTTTCATCGTGATAGCGAATTGCTTTAATTAACAGACTTTTGTCTGGATCGCCGGGGACAATGGCTGGACCAGCTTCGCCTCCTTTTAAAAGACCTGCTGCATAATCGAGATGCAGGCCTGCTTTAACTTTTTCAGCCGCGCTATGACATTTGTAGCACGACTCGACAAGCACAGGGCGAATCTTTTTTTCAAAAAATGCGATCCCGTCCGTGTCAGCGCTTGTGCCAAATGACACAAACACTGTTAGCAATAACGCCGCTTTGTAGTTGTTCATCATGTGAGTGTACCACGCTTTTTTTCGCGGCTATGGGTTAAGCCGCTTCAGTTATGTCATATCCCGACATAGTCGCGAACGTGAAGCACGTTGAGCGTCCCTTACCAGAATTAGATCATTTACACATTCGTCTGTATACAGCGAGTAATCTCACAATTAGTCAACGCTGGAACGCCGAGGATGTATGCAGCCCCTATTGGCGCTTTTATGTCAATTCCAGCAGTGGTGCGAGCGTTGTAATCAATAATCATTATTACCCATTAATCCCGCATCGCATTCACTTTGTGCCTGCATGGGTACGTTGGGCCTGTCATAACACCCAGTCCATAGAGCACCTCTATTCTCATTTTGATGTAATTGGCATTCCTGGAATTGTGGTGCGTGAATGTTTCCCCGGTCCCGTCACCTTACCCGCCGATCCTGTTTTAGAGGCCAATGCTGAAGCCTTGCGTCCACTTTTATCAAAACCACATCATTTGCATAATTCTCCGTATCTTATTTGTCGTGTAAAATCTGTTTTATTTTCTGCTATCAGTTCGTTGTTTGCCAGCTTGCCACCGAACAAATTGCAACGCATTTCTTTACATGCAAAAGGCGATAATCCCATTGCCACCACCTTGCGGTATATTGATGACCATTTGGACAGTGACTTACATAACGCAATATTGGCATCGTTAGCCGAATTTAGTGAAGATCATTTCGTACGCTTATTCCGAAAACAGGTCGGACAAACACCAGCGCAATATGTCCTAGAGCGCCGCTTATCGGTCGCAGCCGAACGTTTGGTATTTACTAATGACAGTATTGACCGCATAGCGTTGGGCTGTGGCTTTCCTGATCGTTTTTATTTTAGCCGTATGTTTCGTCGACGCATGGGATTGCCACCTGCCGCTTATCGCAAGACCTCGCATCAGCAGATTCGCTAATTAATTGATGCTACCAGCAGCTTAGCTGCTGTGTGTGCCTCACGGGAATCTATTGCCACTCATGTTTGGGCCAGTTCTGTCATCAACCGTGAAGCCATGGTAATAAGTAGGAGTTTGCATGCATAATAAACACTTATTAATAATCGCTTTTTTGATTGCGCTCAGCACACCATCGGCACTCAGTGCCGCCGTAACGCGTGGGCCATACCTGCAATTAGATACCGGAACGAGCATCGTCATTAAATGGCGTACTGATGTGGCGACGGATAGTCGGGTACATTATGGCACCTCCTCAGGATCTTTAACACAAATTAAATCATCTGGAGCCAGTGTTACCGATCATGAAATTACATTAACCGGACTAACCCGAGGTCAGCGTTATTACTATGATATAGGAACCACCACCGCCGTTTTAGCTGGTGATAATACCTACACATTTCGCACCGCAACTAACAGTAATGCCGCCACCACGCGTGTGTGGGCCTTAGGCGATGCCGGTACGGCGACTGCGAACCAAAAAAATGTGCGGGATGCATTTTATACGTGGAATAATAATGCAGAAGTTGATGCTGTTTTATTATTGGGTGATAACGCCTACAACAGCGGAACCGACACTGAATATCAAAATGCGATGTTTAATATTTATCCAAACAGTTTAAAGCAAATGGTCTTTTGGTCGACGATTGGTAATCACGACACGGCTTCGAATTCAAATCCTGCATTAACGATTCCTTATTTTCAAATTTTCAATAATCCCACAAATGCGGAGGCAGGTGGAACTGCTTCAGGGACAGAGAAATATTATAGTTTTAATCACGGGCCCATTCATTTTCTCTGCCTTGATTCAATGACAACAAGTCGTGCTGCTAATGGTGCTATGGCCTTATGGGCAAAAGCTGATTTAGCCGCTAATACCAAACCCTGGGTGGTCGCCTTTTGGCATCATCCGCCGTACACCAAAGGTTCGCATAATTCCGATACGGAAACGAATTTAAAACAAATGCGTGAAAATATTTTACCGCTATTAGAAAACGAGGGCGTGGATTTAGTCTTAGGTGGTCACAGCCATAGTTATGAACGCTCCTATTTTATTGATGGACATTATGGGTTAAGCGGAACATTTTCGAACAGTCATAAAAAAGCATCCGGTAATGGGGGCGGTGCAGGCTATAGTAAATCGCAAGAATCGCATGGCGGTGCAGTTTACGCTGTTCCTGGCAGTTCCGGTAAAACGAGTGGCGGCACGTTAGATCATCCTGCCATGGTGACTTCATTAAATGAATTAGGCTCATTATGTTTTGAAGTAAAATATAACACATTACAGGCATGGATGATTCGTTCTGATGGCGTTGTCCGTGATACATTTTCAATTGTGAAAATCACCGTGCCTGGTCCCCCACCTGGTGTGCCGACTATTATTAATGGCAATACGACGAAACCGACTTTTTCTGGGACTACCACGCCGGGGGCGACTATAAAAATTTACAGTGATGGTATTTTAATTGGCACGACGACAGCCGATGGCACAGGCGCATGGAGTTATACGGTGACCACACCGCTCACCTATGGAACGCACGTCATTACTATTACAAGCACGCCACCTGGCGGCGTTCCCAGCACGCCATCCACTGGCACCAACATCACCGTCGACAGTGAACCTACGGCTCCTCCAGTCGTGGCGACAAACCAAGAGAGCAAGGGGTCATGCGGGTTAGGCTCCGGAGCAGCG
>JAHEDF010000083.1 GCA_024641365.1 Planctomycetota bacterium
CGATAGCGACGAGTATGATTTCGCACGCACGCCAACATCGTCCGTATCGCCCGCTGCGTTACGCGAAGTATTAGAACAACATGGCGAACGGTTCGAACCAATATTAGCCGTGCTACGTGATCAGCCGTGGAAAGAATTGGTCACCAGTCGCGATTTAATGGACAGTCTTTCAGCGCAAGGTTTAGAATTATCAGAACGCACCTTGCGCCTCTATTTAGCGGAAATGGCTGACGCCGGATTAATTCAACGGCATGGTCGCCGCGGTTATCGCCTCACCGAAGCAGGCACAGAAGTAACCCGTGAATTAACCGTCTCACGTCGTCTCGGCAGCATTTTATACCGCATGGAAGAAACCGCCTGCCAATTAACCTTTGATCTCAGCCGTAAAAGTGGCTTGGCATCCATCAATGCGTATGTCATTCCGCAGGAATTATTAACTACTTTAGTCGATGAAGTGGAGGCCGTCTTTAAAGCTGGCCTCGCAGTTGGTCAGCGCATTTTATTTGCTGTTCCTGGTTCTGATATTTTAGGACGTGAAGTGCCTGATGGACACATTGGCTTGGGCACCATGTGTTCACTGACATTAGCGAGCATGTTAATGCGCCGTAATGTTCCGACGCATGCAATTTTTGGTGGATTATTGCATGTGGAAAATGGTAAGCCCGAACATTTTCTGGAAATGATTCGCTACGACGCCACTTCATTATCACCGAATGAAGTTTTTATTCGTTCTAATTTAACCAGTGTTTCTGCCGCAGCAAAAAGTGGCAACGGTGCCATCACCGCATCGTTCCGCGAATTACCAATGAGCGCATTGCCAGCAGCACGTGATGTCATGAAAGAATGTGAGCAAGCGGGTTTCCCAGGCATTATGTGTATCGGACGGCCTGGCCAGCCTTTGTTAAATATTCCGGTACACGAAGGTCGTGTCGGTATGATTTTATCGACCGGTCTTAATCCATTAGCTAGCTTATGGGAACACGACCGCACCTCACCAAATCGTGGTTTGCCTGGACTCCTTCTATCATCCAGTCGCCCGATGGTTGGCCCCGTCCCCTACGAACAATTAATTTCCTATCACGATTTCAGAGCACTCGCTGCTGAATTTATTGCAACCCAAGCCAAAACTTCATCTTCTCTTAACTCATGACTTTATATTTTTCATCAACAACAGCGACGCAGTGGATGCGGAAGACGCAGAGTCGGGCCAACAAGGCGGCCCGCGCGTCTACCGTGTTCTCTGCGTCGCTGTTTTTGTTGGAATTAATAAAAAATATCTCCTGCCCACCAAGTAGAATTAGCAGGTTTTTAATGCCTGCATCAATTTTAAGTGATCCCATTTAGTAAAGGTACGTGCCATGTCGATCGGTCTGCCCCCTGCACAAGGTCTCTATGATCCAGCCAATGAACACGACGCCTGCGGCGTTGGCTTTTTAGCAAATATTAAAGGTAAAAAGAGTCACGACATAATAAGTCGTGGATTACAAATATTATGTAATTTGACCCATCGTGGCGCCGTCGGTGCAGACCCCAATGATGGTGACGGTGCCGGTATTTTATTACAAATTCCCGATGCATTTTATCGTGCTATTGTACCTTTCGATCTACCGGCAACTGGCGAATATGGCACTGGTATTGTGTTTTTGCCTCAAATTGAAACGAATCGTATCAATTGTATGAAAGCTTTTGAAGATGCTGTGAAGCATCATGGCATGCAATTTTTAGGGTGGCGCGATGTGCCAACTAATAATGCCTCATTAGGACGTAGTGCGAAAAAGAACGAGCCAATAATTAAACAACCATTTATTGGTCGTGGCACAGTACCACCAGCTAAACTAGAAATTGCGCTCTATCTCGCTCGTAAGCGTGCTGAAAATATTGTGCGCGATAATAAATATTCGCCCTTCCATTTTTTCTATGTGTGTTCGTTATCGTCTAAATCCATTGTCTACAAAGGTATGTTTTTATCTGAGCAAGTTGAGGTCTATTATCCTGACTTACAAGATGAACGCGCTGTTTCTGCATTAGCAATTGTTCATCAACGTTATTCCACCAATACCTTCCCAACCTGGGATTTAGCACACCCATTTCGATTTGCCGCTCATAATGGCGAAATTAATACCCTGCGCGGTAACTCCAATCGTATGAAAGCGCGTGAAGCGTTATTGTCGCATAAAGATTTTGGTGAATCCATTAAAGATTTATGTCCAGTCGTTATTGAAGGCGGTAGCGACACGGCCTGTTTTGATAATGCCATTGAATTATTAGTGCGCACTGGTCGTTCCTTACCACACGCGTTGGCAATGATGGTGCCTGAAGCATGGGCTACGAAAGCACATTTACCGCGCGCGAAAAAAGGTTTTTACGAATATCATGCAACCATGATGGAACCATGGGATGGTCCCGCTAATATGGTGACCAGTGATGGTGAGTGCATTTGTGCGGCACTCGATCGCAACGGATTGCGCCCGGCTCGTTATGTCATCACCACCGATGATGAAGTGTTGTATGCATCAGAAATGGGTGTCCTTGATATTCCTGCAGAAAAAGCGGTGAAAAAAGCGCGCCTTGCTCCCGGCCGCATGATCATGATCGATACCGTCCGTGGCGTCTTTTTAGATGACGATCAAATTAAATCAGAATTAGCACAAGCACAGCCATATGCGGATTGGATTGAACGATCAAAAATTAAGCTTGAAGAATTACCGATGCCTGCTCAGCCACCGGTACCGAAACATGATAAAATTCGTCAACAGCAACAAGCATTTGGTTACACTGTTGAAGATTTAAAGGTAATTATCACACCGATGGCGATGAACGGCCAAGAGCCCGTTGGCTCCATGGGCGACGATACGCCAATCGCGGTATTATCGAATCAGCCACGTCCGCTGTACGGTTACTTCAAACAATTATTTGCTCAAGTTACCAATCCGCCCATTGATCCAATTCGTGAAGAAGTGGTCATGTCGTTGACGCAATATGTTGGCGCAGCTCGTAATATTTTAGAACCCGGGCCAGAACATTGCCATATGTTGGAATTGGACCAACCAATTCTACTCAATGAAGAATTAGAACAATTACGCCAAGCTGATATTCGTGGCTTCCGCGGCACCACCTTAAAAACAACCTTTGATGCCAACACCGGCCCCGATGCCTTAGAAGCCCGCCTTGAAGCATTATTTATTGAAGCGGAAAAGTCCGTCGATGCTGGCTATACGGTATTGGTATTGTCAGATCGTGGTGTTGATGAAAATACCGCACCGATCCCAGCGTTATTAGCAGTTTCAGCAATTCATCATCATTTAATTCGCGTTGGTAAGCGAACCCAATGTTCATTAATTGTTGAATCGGGCGAGCCGCGCGAAGTACATCATTTTGCCTTGTTAGTGGGCTATGGCGCAACGGCTATTAACCCCTATCTGGCATTTGATTCCATCCAAGATCTTGTTGATTCGCGTATGTTGCCGCATTTGGACGGCAACGCGAATGCTGATGACGAAAATGACGCCGTTTATTATTACACTCAGAAATATATTAAGGCTATCGGCAAAGGCTTATTAAAAGTTTTCTCAAAAATGGGTATTTCAACGCTGCAAAGTTATTGCTCTGCGCAGATTTTTGAGGCCGTTGGTTTATCAAGTGCGTTTATTACAAAATATTTCACCGGCACACCGACACGCATCGAAGGTGCTGGCATTAAGGAAATCGCTCGCGATTACCTTACCAAGCATCGCATAGCCTTTGCCCCGCTTATTGATCGCAATCGCGATTTAGATCGCGGCGGTGTTTATCACTGGCGTCGTGAAGGTGAATATCACTTAATGAATCCAGAGGTCATTGCGCTATTACAACATTCGGTGCGTTCAGGAGACCGTTCCACGTTCCGTCGTTTCTCAAAAATTATCGACAAACAATCCCGCAATTTATGCACCTACGTGGTCTGTTTAAATTCAAAGAATCGAAATCAATTCCGCTCGACGAAGTAGAACCTGTAGAAAATTTATTTAAACGCTTCTGCACTGGTGCGATGTCATTGGGTTCAATTTCTACCGAAGCCCATGAAACGCTCGCCGTGGCAATGAATCGGATTGGCGGTCGTTCGAATACGGGTGAAGGCGGTGAAGATCCACGTCGTTTCACCCCAGATGCAAATGGTGACAGTCGTCGCAGTTCAATTAAACAAGTGGCCTCCGGTCGCTTTGGCGTGACACCACATTACTTGGTTAATGCCAACGAAATTCAAATCAAAATGGCGCAAGGTGCAAAACCCGGTGAAGGTGGACAGTTGCCTGGTGATAAAGTTTCTGAATATATTGGCTGGCTGAGAAATAGCGTCCCGGGCGTAACGCTGATCAGCCCGCCACCGCATCATGATATTTATTCAATCGAAGATTTGGCTCAGCTGATTTACGATTTGAAAAATGCAAATCCTGCCGCCAACGTTTCAGTAAAATTAGTCAGTGAAGTTGGCGTTGGAACCGTTGCTGCTGGCGTAGCAAAAGCCCATGCTGATTTAGTCGTTATTGCTGGCTGTGAAGGTGGTACGGGCGCATCACCTATGTCATCCATTCGCCATGCCGGTGTACCATGGGAATTAGGTGTCGCAGAAACACATCAAACATTAGTGCTCAATGATTTACGTGGACGCATTAAAGTACAAACCGATGGTATGCTGCGTACTGGTCGTGATGTGGTTATTGCCGCATTATTAGGTGCAGAGGAATTTGGCTTTGCGACCGTCGGTCTAGTTGCGATGGGCTGCATCATGATGCGCAAATGTCACTTAGATACCTGTCCCGTTGGCATCGCGACGCAAAACGAAGCTTTACGTAAGAAATTTAACGGACTGCCTGAACATGTGGTTAATTATTTCGCATTCGTTGCTGAAGAAGCACGAGAAATAATGGCGCAATTAGGCGTTCGTTCATTAGATGAATTAGTTGGCCGCACCGAAATGTTAGAAATGAATGATGCCATTAAACATTGGAAATCTAAGGGTCTGGATTATTCGAGAATTTTAGCCAAACCACAAGTCGGACCTGAAATTGCGACACGTTGTATTGCAGCACAAGATCATGGCATTGAAAAAGTACTGGATCGTCAATTAATTCTTGAAGCACAACCAGCAATCACTGAGAAAAAACCGGTCGTTATCGAAAAGACCATTCGCAATTCGAATCGTACAGCTTGCACCATGTTGTCAGGCGAAGTTGCCAAACATCACGGTAAAGAAGGGCTGCCTCCTGGGACCATCACGATTAATTTCACCGGTGTTGCTGGACAAAGTTTTGGTGCGTTTTTAGCTGAAGGTATTAATCTCACCTTAATTGGCGATGGAAATGACTACGTTGGTAAAGGCATGTCCGGTGGACGCATTGTCATTCACCCGGATGCAAAAGCGACGTATCCGTGGCACGAAAATAGCATCGTCGGGAATACCGTATTATATGGTGCGACCGGCGGAGAAGTATTCTTTGCTGGCATGGCAGGCGAACGATTCGGCGTGCGTAATAGTGGCTGTAAAGCCGTTATTGAAGGCGTCGGTGACCATGGCTGTGAATATATGACTGGCGGTATTGTCGTCGTCTTAGGTAAAACGGGTCGCAATTTCGCGGCTGGGATGTCGGGTGGTTTTGCCTATGTGTTAGACGAAGATCATAAATTCCAGCGTCGTTGTAATTTAGGCATGGTTGATTTGGAACAATTGGTCGACGCTGACGAAATAGCTACACTCAAAGCCCTCATTCAAAAACATGCCGATTTAACCAAATCACCGGTTGCGACTAAACTGCTCGGAAATTGGGAAAAATCGCGTAAGAAGTTTGTGAAAGTATTCCCGCACGAATACCGACGCGTTTTACAAGAACGTGAAGCAAAATCTAAGGCGTCTGGAGACCATAAAATAAAAGCTGGCGTCTAAAAACCACTTATTGTCTCTACCACATAATTTAAAATAAAAGGAATTTACAAATGGGCGATCCTCGAGGATTCATGAAGCACCAACGGCAGGCACCAAAGTACCTCCCTGCTGCAAAACGTTTACTCAACCACGAAGAACACATCGAAGAATTAACTGAGGAACAAGTTAAAACGCAAGCCAGTCGCTGTATGGATTGTGGCGTTCCTTTTTGCATGACAGGTTGTCCTTTAGGTAATCTCATACCTGAATGGAATGACCAAGTGTTCAAAGGGCGCTGGCAAGATGCGCTACAAACCTTACATGCGACCAATAATTTTCCGGAGTTCACCGGACGCGTCTGTCCTGCCCCCTGTGAAAATTCATGTGTGCTCGGTATTAATGAGCCCCCTGTCACCATTAAATTACATGAAGTCTCCATAGTCGATAAAGGTTTTGCTATGGGCTGGATTAAACCTGAAAAACCAAAAAATCGTTCCGGGAAAAAAGTCGCTGTTATCGGTGGTGGGCCTGCCGGTCTCGCATGTGCACAACAATTAAATCGTGCTGGTCATTTAGTAACTGTCTTTGAGAAAAATGACCGCGCCGGTGGTTTGCTCATGTATGGCATCCCCCACTACAAATTACGCAAAGAAAAAGTGCAACGCCGCATTGATTTGCTCGCTGCTGAAGGCATCGAATTTAAATATAATACAACAGTAGGCGAAACAATTACCTGGGAACAAATCAAAGGATCGTACGATGCGGTCGTCGTTGCTACTGGCGCTGAATTACCGCGCGATCTCCCAGTCGAAGGCAGAGACCTTGATGGCATTCATTTTGCCATGGAATTTTTACCCCAATCTAATCGTTCAAATTGGGGCGATGCTGATATTGCCGCCTTGCATCCCCAGAAGAAAAAGATTTGGGCAGCTGGCAAAAAAGTCATCGTTATTGGCGGTGGCGATACCGGCAGCGACTGCATCGGTACCTCATTACGCCAAAGTGCAAAATCGGTTATTAATTTTGAATTAATGCCATGTCCACCTGACGAACGCAGCACAGGAAATCCATGGCCACAATGGGCACGCATTCGTCGTGTTTCTTCATCTGTTGAAGAGATGACCAGTACAGGCGGCGATGTCTATTATTCACTCGCTACGAAAAAATTTACTGGAAAAGATGGTACGGTTACCGCCCTTACAACCGTTGAACTTGATTGGTCATCCGGCAAACCAGTCGAAAAAGCTGGCACGGAAAAAGAATGGGAATGCGATTTAGTTTTATTAGCAATGGGTTTTTTAGGCCCACGTAAAAATGGTCTTTTAGAACAGCTCGGCTGCGAATTAGATCAACGTGGTAATATAAAAACTGATAATGCCACGCGTATGTCCAGCATTGACGGTGTATTTGCCGCTGGCGATGCCCGTCGTGGACAATCATTAATTGTCTGGGCGATTGCTGAAGGACGTGAAGTCGCTCGCTGTGTCGATGCATATTTGAGTAAGCAAGAATCACTTCTGCCGCCGGTTCGTATTGAAGCGTTTGCCTACTAATTATGATTGGGGGCTTTGTCCCCCAATCTCTCAGTTGTAGCTCAAACTACTGAGACGCCTCGAAACACAGCGTAAATACGCGTGATCTTCAAAGCGTGAGACGCGATTGGAGACTACCTATGCTTGGTTGTGGTACGCCTATTTAGCACAGGTACCTTAGCGGTATGAAAACTACCCTACGATTTGTTCTCTTACTTGTTTTTGCGTTAAGTCACAGCCTGCTGGCAGCAGAAGCGGAGCCCAAAGTTGTCGATGGGCAGAAAACACGTGATGGTATTGGTAAATATTTTATGGGGCGAGAAATTGCCCATGTTATGGGACACCAAGCCGCTAATTGGCTGGAACGACCCGAGCGCGTTAAGGAAGAAGACCCTGATACTTTAATTAAATTACTAGAGCTAAAACCAGAAATGGTCGTGGCTGATATCGGATGCGGAACTGGTTACCATTGTTTTCGCATGTCACCGTCAGTAAAAAAAGTTTTGGGTGTAGACATTCAACAAGAAATGTTGGATTTAATGCAAGCAAAAGGGAAAGAAAAAAATATTACCAACGTCGAGTCTGTATTAGGAACGATAAGCGATCCCAAATTACCTGCTGCTGGTGTTGATTTAGTTTTAATGGTCGATGTCTATCATGAATTTGATCACCCCGTTGAAATGTTAAAAGCTATTCACACATCTTTATCAGCAAATGGCCGAGTCGCCTTAGTCGAATTCCGCGCTGAAGACCCAAAAATCCCCATTAAAGATTTACACAAAATGTCTGAGCATCAGGCACGAAAAGAGTTTGAAGCCATGGGATTTACTTGGGAACGCACGGTATCCACACTGCCATGGCAACATTTAATTATCTTCAAAAAATAATTACTCTTACAAAGAGCAGATGAATCGGATGCGCTTCTAACCCGTATAGGTTGCAGCATGACAGCACATACTGTTGTAAAACCTGACGACATCCTGCCTTTAACCTGTTCACGCGCAGGTACGTGCTGTCACGGAAAAATGGTGTGGTTGAATCCATGGGAACTTGCCTGTTTAGCAGCTGCCAAGCATAAAACAGTTCGTCAATTTCGAGATGTCTTTACCGATTTTGGCGGCATACGATTAAAATTTGATGGACCTCCTGGCTGGAAAGGATTGCCTGCGTGTAGCCAATATAAAATTGGCAAAGGATGCAGTGTACATACAGGTCGTCCGTTAGCCTGTCGATTATACCCGCTCGGTCGTCATCTCCAGGGTAAAGAGCAATCGTATATTTTTGACGGAGAAACATTTCCTTGTTTAAATGGGTGCCCAGAAGTGCAGTCCTTACCACAAATGACTGTCCGCGACTATTTAGCCGGACAACAAAGTGAATTCGGACACTCGGCTCAAGATGCTTATCTAGAAATTATGCAACGACTTGCTGATGGGGCATTTGTTTTGTTGATTGAGAGTGGCTTAGCAGCCAGTGGTGATAAACACACATTACGAGGTTGGCGTGCAAATGGGAAATTGCATCCCAAACAACGCGCACAGTCCATTCCAACTGAATGGCTCGAGCGATTAATGATTCCAGAAATAGCTCTGCCGCTTTCAGAGGCAAAACAATTCGCAGCTGCTCATCATGATTTATTACAAAAGCACGCACAGCAAGCATTTGCCTTTTGCAAAACTAAGGAAGCGCTGCAGACGGCATCGTGCTTGATGATGAGTCTGGCCTTGCACCTGGGACGCAGTTTAGGCAGCGATCCTGAGCAATTGGCCGATAGATGGATTGCGACCGCAAAAAAACACGGTGCACACGAATAATTACTTATTCGACAATTAAACCACGCTTATGAGTCTTTATTATTTTTCCATCAGAAAACATAACTCTTAATGGAGTGTTTTGAGTATTATAAACAGCATACGATTTTTTACCGGCTTTAACAAATACATTAACCAGTGGGTAATCTGCTGTGACAGACCCGTCGTTTAAGCCAAGGTTATTAAGTGTATGAATCCAATGGTACATAAAGGCATGGGAATTCCCTCCCTCTAAAGAACACTGTGGATTGGCGTTCATAAAAGTTACAGCCGTTTGCGGGTCTTGTAGCGCATTAAACATAACCACCAAATCACCCCATCCCGCATTATAATTTTTACCTGCTTTTCGTTTAGTAACTAGCTGATCGTGATTTCTTTTAACATACATTGGATATCGACCCATATACACTGAAGCGGGTGTAAAAGGGAGCCAGTTAATTCCATGAATACAATCAGCATCGCCAGAAAACCATGTAGCAAATGCGCCCTTTCCGCCCCATATCATGCCTAAAGCCTCGTGTGGAAATTCTTTCGGATAATTTGTGTCGCTAACATCAAACCAATATTCTTCAATAGCAGTGCGCTCGGTATTATATAAATAAATGCCTGCATTTTTTACTGCTTCATTATCTGTAAATAAACCCCACAAGATCATGCCGTACCATGCATTCATCGATTCTGAAGATGATTCTTGATTATTACCATCACCAAAATTGGCATCGCCTGACGCCCAAGAATGACCAGCATACTTATCAAAACATCGTAAATATGGAAATAGCCCATCTTTTCTATTGGTCGAAGCTATATCACGAATTACCATATTAACCATTGGTCCCCATTTTTTTGCCCAAGCGCTATCAATACGTGCAATCTCTGCTGCGGCACGTATAAAATAACCATAATGAAAATGATGATCGTTAAGTGGAAAATCACTGCCAAATGATGGCTTGCTGCCGATTAGCGTTCCCCAGTCAGCATTATAATAAAATGTTGGCTGATCTTTTGCTGGCTGCGCGGTAAACCAATTTTCAAGTCTCATCTTTAATTCGCTGATAGATTTATTTTGCACCTCGCTACTTTCACAGACTTCCGCAATACCACTTAAAGTAGTCAGCAATCCGAGACGCTTCCCTTCCCAATACGTATCTTTAAAGTCGTTCACTTCTTTTTTCGCTTCTTCTTGGAGGTAACCACGCATGCGCAATTTATCTTGTATGCCTTGCGCTGGTAACATCGGCAGAACCCCCTGAACAGGCACGGACGTTTTAAACTTTTCTCCTTCACATATTTTCATTACCCCACGCACAGAATTATAATTTTTTCCAGTTAATGTGCTCTCGCAATATTTCCACTGGTGTGGATATAAGGCGTATACGGTGCCTTTTTGCGTACCTTCCATCGCGTTTGTTTCTGCAACATAAGTACTTTCAACATATCCATTTTCTATCTTATAAGTAACACGTGAATCAATGACATGATTATAGGCATATTTTTGGAAAGACGCTAACGTGTCTGTTTTATTATCAGGTAGCAATGCCAGTGAAAAATAGCGCTTACCCTGAGTGCTATTTTTCCACGTTGTGCCATCCGTACCTGTCCATGTTGATCCCGTTGCACCAAATAAGCCATAATGGTGGTCATTTATTGTAATGCCAATTACAGCAGATTTGGATGAACCTGCCCAAATACGGGGCACCGCTGAAAATGATAATACTGGCTCGCCATTTTTATATGTTGCAAATACATATGGACT
>JAHEDF010000084.1 GCA_024641365.1 Planctomycetota bacterium
CAAGTACAATTATGACATTGTGTGGATGTGGTTCGATTTGCTGTAAATGAAAGCGTGAGCGAATACAGAGTACGGGAATTACGCGGCCGCGTAGATTCATCACGCCACGCAAATGTGGCTGACTCCCAGGCATGGGCGTAGTCGGTAAAGTGCCAACAATTTCGCGAACACGTTGAATGGGCACCCCATATTCCTCAGAGCCAATCGAAAAAATGAGGTAGGTGCTAATAGGCTTTGTGCTGGTGGTTTCGCTCGTTGTGGCCATCTACTCATGTCCCTTCTGGTTGGTCGTAATCACCTGGCTGTCTCCGGCCGGTTATCGCTTCACTATAGCTGTCTCAGACCTGAGACATAAACCGTCTTTATTTATATTAATATCAATATTTATCATGTAACTTTATCCCGTCTTTATATTATTCGAGTATACGTCCTTTTTTTAAATAATCAGAATAAAATAAATAACCGATAAAATAATTTGTATAAGGTTGCCGTTTTTTAATCCTGATAAAATATCCATAACTACGGTATTAATGCATGTTTTATGAATTAATGAAAATTAAGTGACGTCCGACTTTTACACCCTTAAAAATAAAAATAATTAATAAATACTGTAGCCGATAGGCGACAATTTTCAGGGTGTAGCCGCGTGGCTACAAATAGAACATTAAAATTTGTCGCAGATATGCGACAGTAAAATGGTGATTATTGAGTGGTTGTTGTCGCTGATTTGCGACAAGGCTATTATGGTGGCGGTACATTGTCGCAAGTATGAGACAGGACAGAGTATTCCCAAAAGCGATAAAAGCCTGTTTTTTTTTAGCGCAGGCTGTCGCCGTGACGTAGTCGGCAAATTCTATGCATAATAAAGCGGATGTCAGCTTAATAAACGTATTGTAGGGCTTTAATTTCTACATCACCAGACAATTAGTGGCTGATTTGTAAAATGCTTTTGCTGGTTATCAAATCGCAATTAATATAAAAGAAAGTAATTCATGGCCAATAAAAGGCGTTTAGGTTCATGGTAGGCATAGTGCAGGTATTGTGTAGGTATAAGACCTGATATCGTAATGCGAAATTGTATGCTTAAATTGTCAGGCATACAATAGATTGCAAAATAGAATAATTTAGACAGCTATATGCGAATTAGGCAGAAGCATTTGTAATCCACTCTTTTGCAATCTTTTCTAATGCATCTGCAGAGGGGATTTGCCCATTACGGCTAAATGATTGTTGCTCTAGTTCTTTGATGACCGTTTCCAATCGACTACGCATAGACGTATCGAGTGGTAAAGCCGCATCAGTATGAATTGATTTAAGTACAGCCAAAACCGAAAAGGGTGTAATTTGTTTCGGTAATATATGTCGAGGACCAGCATCCGTATGAGCGGTCTGTTTGCGACGTACCCACCAAACGACTAAGCCAAGTGCTGCTACAAGTCCGGCAAGTATTAACCACGGACGTAGCACGACCAACCACGATTGATTTGGCATTAAGCGTTCAATGGCATTGGCTTCAAGTATGTCGGCATCAAAATACCGCTGTAATTTTGTTTTAATGTTTTCCGACTTAATGACGGGAAATACAAATTGAGACGGAATGGTGCCAGACGCTGGTGTATATTGAATTTGCCACAAGCGTTCACCAAATGGTTTCACCTGATTGCCATCAACTGTTATAGATGCAACTGTCGGTCCTGAGTCGTCAACCTTACCAACAGTAAATCCCTCTATCGTGGTCGATAATAAGGCATCAAGATCTCCAATGAGCCCCGTACCCGATGCGCGTATTTCTAATCGTACAATACCAGCGCCTAATTCACGATCATCTAAGGTCATATTTATGTCAGTAACGTCAGCAGTGCGTGCGGTTGATGATTGCGCATCAATGACGGTTATGCCGGATGTAACAGGTAAAATAACTGGTCCATGTTTATCGGTGAAGTCGAGATCAATATGGACACTTGGAATGCGATCGACGGATGGATCTTTGGCTCGTAATACTAAATAAGCCAACGGCATTTCGCGCCAACCATCACGGCCATAGCCATAACTAGTTACATTTGATGCGTGAAACGTTATCGAATCAATAATAAAATGCTCGCCTAATGATTCGCGTAAATGTTTTTCAATATCATTCCGATAATTGACTTCGGACCCCGTATAGGTTTGTACGTTGTTTTGCAAATATTTGGAAAACCCACCACTTTCACGCCCAAGGGCGGTCGTGTGTCTCAGTGAAAAGCGAACACCAAAAGGTGATTTATTGCCGACCGCCGAAGCGCCATCTACAGAAAGGTCTAATTGCATTTCACCAATCAGGTCATCGTAATCGGTAATTATTTTCTTAACCGGATCGGCTAATTGGCCGTCGCCAATAATGCGTAATGCATGACGTAAATAGCGCGGTTTTAATTCTGCATGAATCTCGCTGAGACTCGTAATGATCTGTTTTGCAAATAATTCCCGATGTTTTTCTGACAATTCATCAGGCAACTGTGCGATAGCATCACGTACTGCTATCACCTGGTCGCCATCAGCTTCTTGTTGACGTGAGAGGTAGGCCAAGTCACTAGCGCCTAAGGCGGCGGAAAACCACTGTGAGAAAACCGTAATGTCTGGTTTTTGTTTGTTGTTTTGTGAATCACCAGCTTTGAAGTCAGGTGTTGAACTATCCTTTATTATAGCATGAGAATAAAATTTTGCTGCTTGAGCGTAACTCGCAAAAGCCGCATCTCGATATGCTGTGTATTCTGCAAGTGAGGCTTGCTGTCCGTAGACAAACTCACCAAGGTCAAAATTTAGTGATGCATGTACCTGCAATAATTTCCAGGCTTCGGGGTTCAGTTCCAATGATTTCGAACATAACATTTTTGCGACGTTATACCCACGCTCGATTTCACTAACCACTTCCGCATCTGTTCGCTGGGTACCTGCTTGTTGTTGGACGCTTGGTTTACGCCA
Organism: Planctomycetota bacterium; assembly: GCA_024641365.1. The sequence goes on from JAHEDF010000084.1 coordinate 2,962, forward strand.
GGTATTAGCTAAGCGACTACGCATGGCCGAAACGAGATTCACTAAAACATCGGATGGTAACTTTTCTGATTCGCCCAAAACCTGGGTAATATCTTCCAGGCGAAATACTTCTGCCGGACTATGGCACGTAACAAAAGCTTGAACGACATCCTCAGCCGGAACTTCCTGTACGTTTAGTGTTTCTATGCGTCGTAATAATGAAGCTAATTGAGTTAAATTGCGATTTTGTCGTGCGCGCGTTAGTGGGATACCTCCACCATAACTGTTATTATTATTTTCTTCGTCATCGGTGCTGCGTAGCGATGCGGTAAAGCCACGTACTATGCTGCGCGCCAAACGACCCGCACGATTCGGTTCATCGACGGATAGATCTTTAATAAGCGTAAAGGCACGATCACGATCGTCGCTGCGACAAACAAATTCGCCTTCAAGAATGCGTAATCGCTGCGCAAGTGAAATGTCTAATAATGACAGCCATTCAGGAGTTGGAGCAGTCGCTAAGAGATCAGCAATTTGTAACGCTTCAACATTGTTGTGATTTCGGGAATTACGCCTATTGTCATTGCGATTATTTAAATATTGTTGGCGAAAATGGTTGCGATAGGCACTCATTTGACCTGGCTGAATACGTGACATATACGGACGCATTTGGTCACGAATATATTTCTCCATATCATCATCAGATGATTCTGCATCTTCAATATAGACTAATGATGCCTCATTTAACCAGCCAATAGTTAAAAAATTAAGTGCATTTTGCCAGCGTTCTATTTGCACTTTATCAACACCTAATAAAACTGTTACAACGCGATGTTGAATTTTTAAGGCAGCGCGACGATCGTCTGCTGAATTATTTTCTAGGCTCTGCGCGGCTTGTGCCGCTATCGATGCAAAAACGGCTTGACCAATTTCAGGTCGATCAACAAAAATAGTACTTAACCAAGTGTCGGCAGTCTCTTTTGGTACATCATCGATTAATTTTAAACAGCGATTAGCAGCGCGTATCCGGCTTTCTTTTTCGGCGGGTTGTTCGGCCTTACCTTGTAAAATGAGTAAGCTTAATTCCCACGATTTAATGAGGTCTGCAGACTGTTTATTTTGGCTGCCAGTGGCTGCCAAGAAACGAGCATGTAAGTCTAAGGTAATATAATTCTTTTCTTGTATGGCGGTATCTAAGGGAGGCAGAAATGATCCCGCTTCGATAATGCGATTGGCCGCGAGTAATAAGGCTGCGGCCCGTCCTCTATGAATCGGATCTTTTCCCCCAAATTGTTTGGTCCCAGCTTCTAGGCGTGCGACTAAACTGCCGGTGGTGGACACAAGTTGAATACTGTTTCTCAGTATATTACCCAATGAGCGCAAACGCGCGTCGTTTAATTCACTTGGTGATAATTCGGCTAAATCAATTACTTCACTTGGTAATAATTGGCCGTTATTCTCAACAAATTGTTTGAGGATATGATCATAAACTTTATCGGCATCATCAGCAGGTAAAGATTTTAAGGTTTTGGCGACAGACGGCCAAGCGCCTGCTTGTAAATCGGTTGTAAATTGGAGCGCGGCATCAGTCCCAACAGTTCCAGCCATGACCTCTGACATTGCTTGAAGCGCAGTCTGCGGCATGCGTGTGAACTCTTGCTCAAGCAATTTCCCAGTAAGTGGATTTTCTTTTGGCGCCGTGACTGACGGTTCGGTGATAACAGGTTGATCACCATTTATTGTTGTGGTTACCTGTGGCTCAACAGCACTGGCAAGAGAAACAAGGAGTGTTAGCGATAAAGTTTTCATAATAGTTTATTCAGATAAGGTGTGGTGTAAAAAATGTCGGTCCGATAAAAACTACGACCCACCATCTTCGCGTTGTCCAGCACCTGCATCTTTTTGTTTCTGCATTTGTTGACGAATATCTTGCGGTTGCTGTTTTTTGTTGCCTGGTTTTTTGCCATCTTTTTTAGATTCGCGCTGTTTGCGTTTTTTCTGGCTCAGACTTTGGCAATTACCTGAACATTTCTTAGGCAGCGGGAGGCCTTTCAGTTCACTGAGGTCTAATTGTTGTAAGCGAATGGTCGATTCGAGATTTTTTTCGTGCGTTATGGCTTCATTTTCATTTGTTGCAGTTTCTGCCAATAAACGGAAATGCTGGCGCGCAGCATCAGCTTCTAAGGTCCATTCATCCGTGCTGGCACCTTCTAAGCGCATGAGCCAGGCGGCGTGGTAATGTGCCTCACCTAATTCAGTACGTGTCGCACGAGCAAGTTCACTATTACCTTCACCGCGATCACTTAAGGTTTTTAATAAGTCACCCATTTGCTCAATGCCTTCCAATAAATTTCCGCTCGCGGCATTGACCACGGCTCTTTCTAATTCAATGCGTGGTCGTGTGGGATCATTTTCAGGTAATGCTGATAAAGTCGCGGCAAAAGCTTGCAACGCATCGTCATAATTTTCTTGCGTCGCAGCAACACGAGCAGTTTGTAAATGTTCTGCCGCAATATCACGAGCGAGCGCTGGCTGCCCAGGGCCATAATGGAATGCGATGGCAATTAGTGGCACAGCACACCATGCAACGATCAGTAAATTACGTAGCATAAGAAGTACTCCTCAATGATTTAATTGGCCGTGGTCCACCGACCGCGGCGAGGGCAACGGGTATGAGAGCAAGAAGTGCAGAACCAATAATAATAGCAATAAGCGCGTATTCACCCAAACCAGCAGTGGCATAGCTACCACGCACAGGAAAAAATTCGGCTAATAATTCACTGGGCACATGTCGACGATTACCATCATGATACTTGCCGCCGAAACGACCTGCGAGTTGACGCAGCGAAGCAGATTCTTGGCGCGATAAATGACCAGCGATACTGAGTCCACGCGTTGGATCACCAACACCGACGACTAAAACGCCGGAAAATGCCGGGGGAAGGCTGATGCTTTGTTGTGGTGGTTCCGTATCGCCATCACTGACAATGACTAAACGCGCTTGTTCATTTGGCCACGGCTGTGGTCGTTTATCGGGTGTGAGCGAAAATCCTTTTGCCAATTCGCCACACGCGACAATGGCTTCATAAAGCGTGGTCTTGCCGGCAGTAAATGCGTGCTCAAGCGGTAAATCATTTAATATGTTTTCAACCACTTCTGGATCAATGGTATCGACCACAACTGGTCGAGCGCCATTATAGAGCGCAACTATGCTCACTGGCACGCCGGTTAAATCAGCACGAGCTAATAATGAACGAATTAATTCACGAGCACGATGTCCACGAGTTTGAGAACCATCAGGACCTGCATCACGCAAATCCATGCTGGGTGAAACGTCTAGCGCGACAACTAATCGTTTCTTTGCCAACTCACGATTTTTTCCTGCGAGATCTCCAGGCGCGCTAAAATATAAAGTGCTTAATCCCCATCCGAGTAAGGCCGCCGCACAAATTCTTGTGAGTGGCACTAATTTTGTCCACGCGCGAGGAGACCCCTGGGGAAACGCTAACAGCGCAACGCGACGGCAACGCCAATAATGAAATAATTCGCCAATGGCAACCACGGCAGCCGTCAAAATCGCAATTTGTAAGGCGGACATTACCATGGTGTAAAGCGCCATTTCAATGCGGTTAATCCAAAAGCTCCAAGGAGCACTAAACCGACAAGTGCAAATGGTCGTAAATGATCGACTTTCGTTTGCGCTGACGAAGTAAATGTAACCGGCTTCATGCGATCTATGTGTGCAAATACGGCGCTGAGTGCTTGTGGATCTGTTACGGCAAATGCTCGTCCGCCACTAGCACTGCAAATGGCCTGTAATTCATCCTGTGGCTGTCCATAACCGATATAAATCATGAATAAAGCAATGCCGCGACTGCGAAATGCGTGACTCAGTTCCGGAATGGTATCTTGTGTCAAATCAGAACTGGACCCATCAGAAACCAATATAACCATGCGATCACTCGATTTATTTTCTTCAGCAACGCGCGCTTCTAATTGATCCATAGTTCTAAGACAGGTACGTAAGGCTTTTGCAATTTGCGTACCACCAAAATGATGCGGTAATTTTTCTGGGCGAAGCCACGGTATCGATTGACGAATAACGGCTAAATCTTTTGTCCCAGGTACCCAGCGTAGCGCCTCGTCCCCAAATATAGTTAAACCAAAAGCGTCTCCTGACCGCTTCAGTGTAAATTCACTAATCGCATTCATCGCTGCATCAAAGGCAGGCGAATCACCAAAATTACTCATCATACTGCCGGATACATCTAAGCAAAATTCAATGGACGTTTGTACACGTTCCTTGTGCGGTAAATCTAGTTTTTGTGGTCTTGCTAACAATATGATGGCACACGCCAATAAAAGAGATGGTAATAAATTGGTAAGAATAACGACACTGTGCACCCACGGACGATGTGATTTTGCACTAAAATCAAGTGGGAGCGGTACTCGTCGGCCGCGTCGTAAGATTTCCCATGCGGCAATCGCAAATGGGATAATTAATAAAATAAGTAATGACGGGTAAGCGAATGTCATGATCGCACCGCCGCAGGATTGTTATCAACGTGTAAATAGGGGGCTAATAAGGCAGTCACGTCGACGGACGTACGTCCAGGAGGTGCATGCAGCCACGCTTCTAATTGTCTTAACAATATTCCTGCTTCAGCGTGATCTCGCAAATGTTGCAGTGCTACAGGCGCATCGAGATGTTGAATTTGCAAACGTTCACGCCAATGGCCTAATAATAAGCGTTCAAGCTTGGCTTGGGTTTCTGTGTTGAGCGGTTGTTTGCTTGCTTGCGAGATGATATCTCGCAATTGATCAGCAATACTTGGCGGCGCAATTGTTTTGGATTCGATAATAGTTCGTGATTTTCTGCGTATTAAAAATGGTAATATGAGTAGCCAGACAACACCCAATATTATCATCATTATTTGATAACCGTCGAGACGAGGAGTCGGTGGCAATGGATCGGTGATCAAATCACCAGGCATACCTGGTGGTAAGACGGAATGTATTTCTACCGTAATTGGTTTTAATTCACTCAGAGAATTACCATCACGATCAATTAAATAGTGAATGAGATTATAAGACCCTGGAACAGCTCCAATCCAGCGTAAATCATAGCGCGTGCCATCAGAGACTTTTTCACGATTGGCAATGCGAACAATAAAAGCCGTACGTGGATCATCAACTGGGACAGCTTCTAAATTAGCATGTGGCAACACCACACGTATAGAACCTTCTCGACCAACTGTTGAAGTATATTCACCAGCAATCACTGTCCCTAAAATTAATAATAAGAGGACGAGGGACCTCATCGTGCGTGACTCCGGCGATCACGTTCTTTGAGAAAGCGACGTACAACAGGAATAAATGGCCGTTCACTTGGTAATAATAAATAATCAATGCCTGCTTGTGCTAACGTGCGCCCTGGGCTTTCTTCATGTTGCCAACCACCTCGACTGCTAGCGGTAAATTCGCTGCCGGTTTCCGATTCGGCTAAGCGCATAATACCCGCGCCATGCAATGATAATTCAGCTGGATCTTGTGGTTGGATGACGACACAATCATGGAGTACTGCTAAACGTTTAATAGCAGATACGGCATCAGGATCATATAAATCACTAATTACGATAACTAAACAACGGCACGTTAACATGGAACGAAGTTCTAACACGCGCCGTGCTAATAATGTCCGTTCACCATTTTGTGGGCCAGTGACGTCTGCATTTTTACGTAATTGATGGAGCCACACAAAGACTTGACCTTGTGAACTTGATATTGGCATACGTAACGGCATTTCACCGCAGCCTAAAATACCAACAGGACTTGCGCGCTTTAAGGCAGCCAGCGCCAAGCCGCCTGCCAATCGAACGGCTAAATCATATTTACTTGGCGAAATAGAAGAAGCGCGCATAGATGACGATGTATCGACTAATAATTGTACCGGTAAACGTTGTAAGGCTTCGTATTCTTTAACGTAGGTTTTTCCGGTCCGCGCGGTCATGCGCCAATCGATTGAACGAACTGGATCGCCATCGGCGAACAAACGTGACTGAGCATAGTCGACGCCCTGACCAAGATATCCGGACAAATCTTGCCCTGGACTTAAACTGTCGGCCAATCGCCGAACCGCGAGTTCAAACTCACGTCCCGTTAATGGCGGGGCCTGCATTTATTAGCCAACTTTATTCAATAATTGTTGTAGGACTTGTGCGGTTTGGCGTCCATCAGCAACTGCTTCATAGGTTAATCGCAAGCGATGTAACATGACGTCCTCTGCTAGTGCAAATAAATCTTCTGGTAGAGTATGATCACGCCCATGAATAAAAGCACGTGCGCGCGCTGCTTGCGTTATCGCGATACCGGCGCGTGGACTTGCGCCAAAATCAAATTCCGCACAGGTTCGTGTTCTACGCACTAATTCAACGGTATGTGCTAAAAAGACGTCACTGACATGGACACCTAAGACAGCGCGCATGGCGGCATTCAAATCTTCTATTCCGGAGCGCGTGTCGCCTTCTAAAATATCAAAAGCATTTTTAGGAACAGCACCACCAGTTTCAGTGCTTAATCCAAACCCTAAATGTCGTTTTAAAACTTCATTTTCTTCATCCGCAGTCGGATACGACAAGCGGTGACATAACATAAAGCGATCTAATTGTGCTTCGGGTAATTCAAAAGTGCCAGCATTTTCAACCGGATTTTGTGTCGCAATTACAAAAAAAGGAGCCGGTAATCGAAAAGTCGTATTGCCGATGGTCACTTTTCGCTCTTGCATCGCTTCAAGTAAAGCACTTTGCACTTTTGGTGCGGCACGGTTAATTTCATCGGCTAATAATAAATTAGTAAAAATTGGACCCTGACGGACTCGGAAGGTGCCACTTGCTTGATCGAGAATTTCAGAGCCAACAATATCGGCTGGTAATAAATCGATAGTAAATTGCACACGTGCAAATTGTAACGTGACGGCTCGGGCCAAACTGTTCACCATTAACGTTTTCGCCAGGCCTGGCATACCCTGCAGCAACAAATGGCCGCCTGTAAATAACGCGATCAACATGCGTTCCACGACGGTGTCTTGGCCAACGACAGCCTTGCCGACTATCTTGCGCACATCACGGACCAGCCGTTGACCGGCTTCTATATCGGCTGGATTAGCGGATTGTGCTTGCTGCATAGCTGGAGAGGTGGGCTCTGTGGCGGTAGCTAAATTAGACATATCTGACCTCGGCTCGAAGGTAAACGTTGGTAACCTGACAAACTTTCATTCTGATCCTGGTTGGGGTGATGACCGTCCATTTTCCGTGTAACCCACCAGATATCAGAGATGAACCTCAGCTTCATAATGCAGCATTTTAAAAACAAAATAGCCATTTAGGGCAGGAGCAAAACCATTTTTGCTTGAGAGCAGTCTTCTAGGGAAGGTATTCAGCCATAATGATTGTTGTAAGCGCATAACAGCGACTGTTTTACCCAAACGATTTACGTCATTAAGTTTAACTAATATAATACAAAAATTTAATCATAAACCGAAATTGATTTATTCTTAGAAGTGCTAAGACCTAAAAAGTATCGAGGTGATGACGCAAAAAATTTACAATGCACAGGTAAAATAATTTTCTATAAGAATATTATTGAGAAGACATTTATTTGTAATTACGAAAGCACAAGAGATGCACTTATGAAGTAATCGGGAACAGGTTCTGAAGGGAAAAAATAACGAGTAAATTGCGCAGGTATGATTGTCTCGCATATAAAACATAAGCAAAATCATCAATAAAATCGATTATGATAACAACCTTCGTGCAAATAGTGGTAGCATTTGCGCGCATAAACAATGACAGTAGCTATTGAGGATACCATGCGCCTTTCCCTTATTCTGTTGACCATGTGTGTTTTTGTAGTTGGTAATAGTCATTCTGCCTATTCAGCTGACGCTGCTCGACCAAATGTGCTTTTTATCGCCATTGATGATTTGAATGATTGGGTGGGTTGCCTTAAAGGGCATCCACAGGCTTATACGCCGAA
>JAHEDF010000085.1 GCA_024641365.1 Planctomycetota bacterium
ATGTTGCCCATGGGCGCGACAGACGGCACCGGATACTTTTACACGGCCACTACGTATAAGATCACGTACCTGACTACGACTGCCAAAACCACGGTGCGATAAGAATGCATCTAAACGCGTCGCCATACTGATCACCGCTAGTAAACATAACGACAAGTTGTCTCGCGCAAATCCCTAGCGCCAATATGGACAACAGGATTTTACACTTAATGGCAAACTAACGAAATGAGTTTAAATCCACCACGCTGCTCAACCACGCCTACCTGCCCCAATTGAGATAAATCCGCCTCATAAGGAAGCTGCCGGTTCGCGACAATAAGCACCTGTCCCTGTGGCTTTAACGCTGTGGCTGCTACCTGAAACATGCGACGTGCCGTTTGATAATCAGTAGCAGTCCCAGCGTGGAACGGTGGATTTATAAGCACTAAATCAGCAGACGCAGCAGCAATTTCTTCGCTCGCGTCCCACCACTGACATTGTGCGCGTTGCTCAAAACCTAATCGTTTTACATTTAATTGTGCACTACGTACTGCTCGATAATCAGCATCAAGTAATATGGCCGCTGCATGAGGCCAACGACGTAATGCTGAGAAGGCCAAGTGCCCAGCCCCACATCCAATATCTATGATTGTTTGCGGATCATTTCTCGTCGTCATCGACGTCATGTATATTTGCAATAAATTAGTTCCGTCGTCCAAACCATCGCTACTAAAAACACCTGGTTCGACTAATAACATATCGCTGTGATCAACGTCGAGCGGAACCTGCCTGGGTTCTGGCGTTGGCAAAACATGGTCTGAACGGTTAAAGCAGAGCACACGTGCACGTGCGCGATTCACCAATATGGTTGGTTGTTGTTGAATTATTTCAGCTAAACGTTTACCAAGCGAAACAATCCCTAATTCATTTGTGCCATGCACTAATAGCCGACCATGTAATTGTAATGCATTCCACGCCAGAGAAATGGCAACTTCGTTAGCAACGCGTCCTTTGCTTACGCGAACAACTGCTTGCGTGAAGCTCGCTGGATGGGGTGGTGTCTGTATAAAATTTGACGACAAATCAGTACCTGCGCGCAAATAGTCACTGCGCCAAAATATTAATGCCTGTCCACCTACTTCAGATACTGCTGAATAACCTCCTACTTCAAAAATTGGTTCAGGTCGCAGCACCTCAGGATCAAGAATGAGATCCTCGTAGCGGTCCGCGCGAGCTGGACCGCTCACGAATTATCAGCACTTCGTAAGTCTTCTAAACGAGCTGCATATTTATCGAGTTGCGCCTTAGCTAAGCGAACTGCTTTTAACCCTGACTCATATTTTGCTAATGCCTCTTCCAGGCCTAACTCACCAGACTCCAATACGTCGATAACTTCTTCTATAAGATTAAAGTGGTCTTCGATGGAGGTGCTCTTTGCCATGGCGGCACAATAAATCAGGGAATGGTGTGCGCTAGACTGTGTCCTAATTGAACCAGCTTAGACCACCCCGCACCATCAAAACGTCGTTGCGATAATGGCGCTAAAATCGCATCACAGCCCAGACACCGTGGTTGGAACTAACTACCAATAATGGAGTTAGAGCCTGCCGTCGTGTCGCATCAAAGCTCCGAAAAATTGCTTGTTGGCTCTTGCCGTTCCGTGACACGCTCTCTACGCTCCGAGCTACCCACAACGGGTTGTTCCTGCATTAACTCAATACAAACGTAAAATACTCGATGAAATCAGGTCTTACTATTACTGAATCGCGCGCGGACGATGTCCTGGTGCTTAAACTTAGCGGCTATTTAGATGGCCATACTTTTGTGGAGTTAGAAAAATCCCTCGATGTTGCCATTAAAGGTGGTTCCCATCGTATTGTTATCGATTTAGTCGAATTAACCTATATCGCGAGTGCTGGTGTTGGTGTGTTTATTAATTCGCAACACCAAGTGCGTAAACACGGCGGTAGTCTGCAATTGGTCAACCCAGCACCAACTGTGCGTGAAGTATTTGGCATTTTAGGATTAGAAGCCATTTTTACCATTCACCAGACGCTCGACCAGGGCATCAAAGCTGCGCAAAAGCGCTAGTAACCAATAAGGGCCTATGTTTACCAAGGATCTTGAACGATTGATCCGCAGCTTGGTCAGACAAAAGACTGATCCAGAATATATTCGGCATTATTTAACCGAGACCTATCAATTAGCTCCGAAAACTATTGATGAACTTTTCGAAGAATTAGGCGTCGGTAAAAAACGTGAAAAATTTAGTGCAAAACAGGGGCCGATGGGTGGTGGCGAAAGTAAAATCCAACGGCGCCCCTTTAGCTAATTAACTTTACTTTTAAGTTCCAGGTCGACGCCAGCCACCAGCTGCACCAGGTGCTGCTGCTCCAGGTTTTGCCGGCGCATTTGCTGGTGGCGAGGCCGCTACTGGTGCAGCGGCACCACCTTCTGCTCCTTTTCCTCGTGCGGCATCAGCTTTTTGTGATGCAGCTAACAAAGTGGCTTCAACATCAAACCCTAAAACTTTTAATTTCTTAATCATGTCTTCTTTATCAATGGAACGATCATACGCTTCCATAGGTTCTACTTTATCTGCTTTTACTAATTTTTCGAGCGCATCATTTAATAATTGCATGCCGTATTTAGCGCCAGTCTGCATTTGCGACGGAATTTGGTAGGTTTTTCCTTCACGAATATTTGCCGCAATGCCGGGCGTCACAAATAATATTTCTTGCGCCGCACAACGTCCGCCACCTTTTTTCTTAAGCAGATTTTGCGCAACAACACCGCGTAATGAACCAGCTAACATCAGGCGTATTTGTTCTTGTTCTTCTGCCGGAAATTGGTTGATAATACGGTCAACTGTGGAAGCCGCAGTCGAGGTATGCAACGTGCCAAACACTAAGTGACCGGTTTCTGCCGTTTCAATTGCAATACGTGTTGTTTCCAAGTCACGCATTTCACCTACCAACACAATATCAGGGTCTTCACGCAAGGCCGCACGTAGGGCCGCGGCGAATGATTTGGTATGTTGATGTACTTCGCGCTGATTAACTAAACTTTGTTTTTTCGGATGAACAAATTCGACTGGATCTTCAATAGTAATAATATGTTCTTTGCGGTTCGCGTTAATTGAGTCAATCATCGCAGCAAGCGTTGTTGATTTCCCTGAGCCTGTCGGACCGGTTACTAATATTAATCCTTTTTTAAAATCACATAGCCGCATAATAGCAGGCGGTAGTCCTAATTGTTCCGCGGTTAATATTTTATCCGGAATTAAACGGAAAACAGCACCCATTCCAAAGCGATCCATAAAATAATTACAACGAAAACGACCGGTGCCTTCTAATGCATAAGCAAAGTCAGCATCCCAAAAGTCTTCAAATTGTTTTTTGCTCCGCTCAGGTGCAATTTCCATTAATATTTGGGTGACTTGTTCGCGACTTAATTTGGGCACTCCCTCTAGCGGAATCATATCACCAGATTCACGAATCATCGGTTGATGTTCACTGGTCATGTGCAAGTCAGATGCTTTTTTTTCGCACATCATTTTAAATAGATTATCAATCCAGGCCATTGTGGTTCTCCTCGCGTGGGTGTTAAGGCGCCCAGCCATTATTTATGCGCTATATTTTGCTCGCTGTCCACATCAGAGTCTGCCGTCCTGGTAGATGGCGTAACCTTAACCGCCAGATGACAGCACGAGACGGTTTTTGCCGCACTTTGATACTGCCTGTCGAGCAAATCGCCTATAGACACCGTGATTTTCGCGGTAGAAAGCATAGGTCTTCCACCAACCACCCAATTTAGGGAGTGACATCTTATGGCCAAGGCTGCCAAAAAACCTTCAGCAATCCTGCCCAAAGCAAAAGACAAGGGCTACACCAAAGGCAAACTCATTGCCCATCTCGCTGCCGACGCATCGGCCAAGAGTGGCAGTGAAGTCAGCAAGAAAGAAGCTGCTGCCGTGGTTGAATCCTTAGTTTCAGCTATGTTTAGCTACGCAACCGTTGGTGCTGCGCTTCCTGGTCTCGGCAAATTAGTCCTGCGCCAAATTCCTGCCAAGCCAGCTCGCACCATCATGAGTTTCGGCAAAGAAATTAAAGTTTCTGCTAAACCAAAAAGCTCGAAGTTAGTTTTCCGCTTCTCCAAAGAAGCTAAAGAACGCTTCAAGAAGTAAATTGCTCATAACAACTGGTGAGTCGGATTATTCGACCGCACGATTGTTATCAATTAAAGCTAAGACACCCGCTCCCGTGAGCGGGTGTTCTTTTTTAACCGCTTACGTACCCATTATTAATATTGTACGCCTCAATGCTATTCGGCTAAGAAATACGATTTTTCTGTATAAAATATGATAAATTGAAGACAATCAACACAGAGGACGCAGAGGACACAGAGATGTAAAAGTGGTTGTTATGTGTTATAAATCAAGGACGTCGACTCGTTTATTGTCGATCAAAAGAATAATATTTTTAGCTTGAAAAACGGTTATTTACACCCATGAGCGCCATATTTATGTTTTGCCCTCGGTGTTCTCCGTGTCCTCTGTGTTGAATGCCTTCCGAGAAATCCCGTCTACGCTAAGGACCGCGAGCGGAGTTTATAAAATGATGGAATTGTCTGGATTATACGTGTTTCTTAGCAGAATAGTATTGTGTACGCCTAGTTTTAATGGTGGGGACTTAGACGACAATGCGCAAACAAATACGTCATCAATAATAGTGGCCTGAATCTGTGATCTGAATCACTAGTCGCCAAATACGATCGTACGATTACCACTAATGAGCACACGGCGATCAAGATGGGCCATAACAGCTCGGCTTAATACTTGTCGTTCCAAATCGCGGCCTTTACGGACCAAATCTCCCACTTCGTCGCGATGGCTGACATGCGTAACATCCTGAGCAATAATAGGCCCCTGATCTAATTCACTGGTCACATAATGCGCTGTGGCCCCAATAATTTTTACTCCGCGATTCTTCGCCTGATGATATGGTTTGGCACCAATAAAGGCTGGTAAAAATGAATGGTGAATATTAATCATACGCCCAGCCCATCGATCCACAAAAGCAGGCGATAATATTTGCATGTAGCGAGCGAGCACAACCACATCCGCACCGACATCGGCCAATATTTTTTCTTGGTGTGCTTCGCTGTTAATTTTGTCTGCGCTTACTGGTGAATAATGAAACGGAATGCCAAAATGACCGGCAACGCTAGCGAGATCCTGATGGTTAGCGATGACGGCAACAATATCGCCATGCAATTCATTGAGTTGCTGTCGCAATAATAAATCGTACAGACAATGCGGTGTCTTTGAAACAAACACCGCTACTTTTGGTCGTTGATCACTAAAAGTAAGCGACCAAATAAATTCACCTTGTGCCGCTAACTCTGTCAGAGCTGCGCGAATACCGGAACGATCCAAGGTAAATTGAGAAATGTCCCACACCAAGCGCATAAAAAACTGACCGCCATCATCAGCGCCTTCAGCGTGTTGATCAGCGTCAATAATATTGCCACCATGCGCAAATACGAATTGCGACAGCGCCGCCACTAAGCCAGTGCGATCGCGGCATGATACTAATAGGATGGCGGTAACTGGCTGCGACATGGTCGCGTAAGGTGTGGTGCCAAAAACATTTTTCAATGCGGCATTGCTCCTAGGTGCTCGCTTATGACCGCTAGCCGTTGAGCGTGAACGGCATCCGCAAGCACCGGCGTTGCGTTATCAGTGCTCAGTGGCTTCGATAATGCAATCCAGCTACGACAACCAGCAAAGCGCGGTTCATCACGCAACACCTGCGTTTGTTGAAATACGTAAACGCGCAAGGCCACGACATATAACCACGGTTGATCGCGATAGGCAAAACGTATGGCTAAATCATTTTCATTCCACAAAAGCGCAGGTCCTAATTTTTGGACAGTCACAAGATCCGTTACTTTCCAAATGCAAACGGCTTCTGCCCAATACTGGCAATGAATATATCCTGGATGTCGGTCATCTGACACTGCTGCAAAATAGTCATTGCGATAAGATGGCAGCAAACGGCTTTGATCTTGATGTAAATAGGTTGGCATCAGAACAAAGCGTTGATGTTCCAACTGAAATAAGCCGCCACCACGCTCATGGATGCCCCCTTTTCGCACCACCAACGTAATAGCGCCCTCTCCTAATGCGCGACACGTGACAGCCCATTCTTGCAAACCATAGGCGAGTTCAGCGGATACTGACATAATGCTCGCAAGGTGTGCAATGATTGCTCGTCAGCAAGTCCTGTAACCCCGTGGTTACTTTATCTGTACGTAAATCGTAAATCCGCCTTTCCTGATTGGCATCGCTTTCTATGATTCAACGTGTGCTTTATCACCGCTCACCTGTAATCCGACGCTCGCAACGATACGGTTTTACCCTCATCGAATTGTTAGTCGTTGTTGGCATCATTGCGGTTCTGGCTGGATTATTAATACCGGTGGTCGGTGTGGTTCGGCGTCTGGTAAATGATGTTAAATGCGGAAATAATTTGCAGCAAATTGGTGCGGCTATTGAGGTCTATAAAAACGAAAACGATGACATGTTTCCGGCACGTTTACGATGGCGCGACAACGACCCCCTGGCAGGAAATCCCATCACCAGCGATTTGTTTCACAGCAATGGTCCACTTAAAGGTTTATATAAAATTTTATTATGCCCGCGAGATGGACAAAATGGCAAAGATCAATTGATGGGTCGCCCTTCAACGAATTGGGAAGATCTCAGCGATATCTATACTCATGACAGCAGTTATATGTTTGAAATTAGCACGGTGCCACTCAATCAAGGACAATTAAATTTCTTTTTTAAAGATCGTGGCAATGATAAACCGGCCCTTGGCAGCACTGAAGCGACCTGGGTTGGTGGTAAACATAATCAATTACGCTTCGGAAATCTTCAAGACGACAATGCTACCTACGGTGATGGATTCCCACCCTCAAAATTTCCAATTATTCGCTGTTATTGGCATCACAAATGGCGTGGCAGCAATGCGCTCGATCAAGGGGTGCGAAAAGTAAAAAATGTGTCGTGGGAACTCAATGTATTTGATAGCACGCCATTTTGGGAAAATGACGTCAATCCGAATATTCCGTTGCCGAATTAATCGCATTATTTAAATTAACATAGCTCAACCGATACCCCATATTGAGCCCAAATAAAAATACCCCTGACAAAAAGTCAGGGGTATTTCTTTTAGCAAAAAACGTCAGCCGTGCCTCAGATGCAAGACGTCCGACAACGACGCATAGCAGCTCTATGCTAGGCGGAGGCAACGCAGCAGATGAGGTGCTGCTGGCGTTTTTTCATAATTACTTACGGATTTCTTTGGAATTAATCCATTTCATCATCTTACGTAAGTCACGACCGACTTTTTCAATCGGCGTATTGGCTTCACTCTTACGCATTTTGTTCATCCATGGCTTGCCTTTGCCGCATTCTTTGCGGAACGCTTTTGCAAATTTGCCCGTTTGAATATCTTTTAAAATACCTTTCATCGCTGCGCGCGTTTGCTTGGTAATAATTTTCGGACCCGTGACATAGTCGCCATATTCAGCGGTGTTGCTGATAGAGTAACGCATGTAGCTAATGCCGCCTTCATACATCAAGTCGACAATTAATTTAACTTCATGCAAACATTCGAAGTACGCCATTTCTGGTGGGTAGCCAGCTTTGGTTAATGTTTCGAAGCCAGCTTGAATTAAAGCGCTGAGACCACCGCACAATACCGCTTGTTCACCGAATAAATCGGTTTCGGTTTCGTCTTTAAATGTCGTTTCAATAATTCCAGCGCGCGCGCCACCGATGGCATTACCATAGGCCAATGCGCGTTTCAAAGCGGTACCGGTCGCATCTTGATGCACGGCAACTAAGCTTGGAACGCCGCCGCCTTTTAAATATTCGCTACGCACTGTGTGGCCTGGGCCTTTTGGTGCGATCATGGTCACGTCGACGTATTTAGGAGGTTTCACAAAACCGAAGTGAATATTAAAACCATGCGCAACCATTAACATGGCGCCTTTTTTCAAATTCGGGGCAATATCTGCCGTGTAGGTTTCTGGTAAAAATTCATCTGGTACTGCGCACATAACAACGTCAGCAGCGGCAACGGCTTCAGCAATTGGCAGCACTTTAAAGCCATGCTTGAGCGCTAATTTTGCGTTCGGACTGGTGCGATTGTGGTTGCCGATAATTACTTTCAGACCGCTGTCGCGCATGTTTTGCGCGTGGGCGTGGCCTTGTGAACCATAGCCGACCACCGCAATGGTGCTCTTCTTCAATGGCGTAATTTTAGCAGTTTTTTCGTAGTGGACCTTGATGGCCATGGAGGCTCCAGGGGAGGTAGGGGTCAATGAGGCGCGGCACTATAAGAGTGTTAGCAAAAACGCAAAAAGAACGTGGGGGCGAAGCCGTTGTGTGGGTATTTACCGTTATTTTGCGTCACGAGGACCAAACCAACGCCTAAATGTTGCTACAACCGGACCATCCGCGCGTGGTGAAATAATTTCCACTGGCGAGTAGCCACGCCGACATGCGCACGCGACAGTAATAATCACTAAAACACCGGTTATGCAGAGATTTTGCCAAGAATCTAAACGCCACTGCCCAGCCCATACCCATTCCCACGATGAAAAAGGAGCAAAGAGCGGCAGCGGCCATTGATGCCCATCAGGTCCACGCGATCCAATCACATCACAAACAAGATGCAGGAGAAAAGCCACTAACGCCAATGCTGCGGTCAGTGCTTTGCGCTGGGCACACAAGGCTACAACGAGAGCACAGATAACGGCCGCCGTTAAATTATGACACATGCGATGATGATAATCCGCAAATAACGTCAGCGGTTGCGCACTGTGCGCGGTCAGCACATCGCCCACAATTCCTATGCCATCAAGATCAGGGGCTAATCCTGAAAGCGTAATTAACGCACGATCGCGCCGATTTGTAATGCCTGGGGTTTGTGCCAACACCCAACTCAGCAAACCATGTGTGACCGGACTCACATCGCCTTCGCTTGTTGGCGTTGTGCAAATAATTGTTCTGCTATTTGTAAATCTGCCGGCGTATTAATGCCAAGCACAGAAGCCACGTCATCAGTAATGACTAATTCCACGGGATGACCTTCAGCAACTAACATCGCCACAACATCCGTCAGATAATATTCACCCTGACTATTTGCTGGCTTAACATTTTTTAAGCAACGAAACAAATGCGAACGATTAAATGCATAGATACCACTATTAATTAAATTAATTGCTCGCTCGTCGTCAGTCGCATCTTTATGTTCAACAATGCGTATTAAGCGTCCGCGCTCATCAGTAATCATACGCCCATAGCCACTGGGATCCTGCATACGCGCCGCGACACCAGTGCAGGCAGCGCCCGTTTGTTGATGTTTGTTTAATAAATCAGCAAGCAATGCCGGCGGTGTCATTGGACAGTCGCCACATAATACTAATACCGTATCGCCAGTAACTGCTGCTTCAGTACATAACACGGCATGACCTGTCCCTAATTGTTTATCTTGCAACGTGCATTGAGCACCTGCTGGCTTTACAACTGCTTCAACTGCTTCGCGTTGCCAACCAACCACAACCACGCGCTGACCAACTCCTAATGACTCGCACGTTGCGAGCACATGTAACACCAACGGCTTGTGCGCAAGTTGATGCAGCACTTTCGCTTGATCGGAACCCATGCGTGTTCCTTTTCCAGCAGCTAAAATAACAGCGGTGGTGTTTACGAAATGCAGCGTGTTCATTACTGATGAGACTTTCTAAATAATTGATTCTGAATTGAATGAGGAATTGAGGCTATGAGGTCACGTCGCTGCACAAGATGGCGACCAACGCAGATGCAAAACTGATGTGGATTGCTCAGTAATCCGTACACGATGCGCAATCGTGTAACCAGGAATCCAAATAATTCCGTCACGATCAGCTAACACCGCCACGTGTAAACGTAATTCACTGGGCACATCCCGATTTGCTAAATGTTTACGAACCGTCTGCGAACCAGGATTTCCCAACGGAATAAAACGTTCAATTGGTTCCGGTAAGCGCCACTCACACGGAAGAGATACCTGTGCTTTATCAATATAAATATCATCAGCACTGGCAGGCAAAGTAGACGGTAAATCGGCCTCTTCGATAATTAATGTTTCGTCATAGCGTTGAAAATGTCCTGAACCAGTAATGGTTACGCGCATATCTCTGTGTTGCGGTCGAGCCAATGACCATCGCAAACAATCGCGTCGTTTCATCACCATCCATTGTCCAGCATGTAATCGCTTACCAATCGGTCCCAGCGCTAAATCATCTAGTCGTTGTAACCACGTGCGCTCGATGGAAATGCCTAATTGAATTGCCAAGCGGCGCCATAAATGAAAACGCCACTCTGCTGTCCAGGGCAGCACCAAAGAAATAGGTAATTGATGAGACGTTCGTTGATTCCATACCGCATTGGTCACACGATCTAACGCAACAACTTCATTTTGTGCTGTAGTTGCCATTCCGGCGAGCGCGTGGGTAATACCTGGGTTTTCTTGTTCATAGGCTGGCAATACCACATGGCGTAAATAATTTCGTCGATATGTATGATCAGCATTGGTATGATCTTCTAACCACAAAATATTTTCCTGTTGTGCATATTTAATAATTTCGTCATGGCTCACCGATAATAATGGCCGAATTAAATAAATATCTTGAGCTAATGGTCGCGTTGGCGGGATGCCGGCTCGTCCCACAGGACCCGCGCCACGCAGAACATTAGCCAGCACCGTTTCTGCTTGATCATTTAAATGATGTCCCGTCATCACCACGGGTGCATGATATTCCTGTGCTAAAGCCGTTAATCGTTCATAACGATGGCGTCGACCAGCTAATTCAAAACCGCAGCCCCAGGATTGGGCCAGTGCATTAACATCTGCTTTTTCAGCAATTATGC
>JAHEDF010000540.1 GCA_024641365.1 Planctomycetota bacterium
CAGGCTGCTGAAAAACACCAACCTGCTAGGTTTTAATAAATTGCGGGGCGACGTGCAGTCGCGATTTTCCCGCAATTTATTAAAACAGACTCTTAACCTAAGGGGGCCAGACGGCCCCCTTCAACCCCCGCAGGCTGCTTTTTCAGCAGCCTGCTAGCTTGCAGACGAAGAAGAGCACAACACGGCTCTGTAGGTGGCTAAGTTTTTCTAATTGTTCGAGCGTCAATGCCCGTGAAGCTATGAGACACATGTCATCCCTGCTTGATCACTTTCACATCGTGAGCAACAACCGTATTCAACGGTTGCGTGCTCTTTTTTTAGTGGCTGTCCTTTTGATGCTATTTGGCAGTCATGTGGCTTATGCGGCTGACATGATCGTGTTAAAAAATGGTCAGCGCATAGCCGGTAAAATTGATCCCAATGCCGATGTTGGACCTGATCAAATCGCCATTAACACTGGTAATGGAATTTTACGTTTACCGAAAGATGCCATCGCAATTGAAGATTTAAGTTTTGAAGCGCGAAAAGCCCGACTTGCAAAAGATGACCTGAACGGACTTGTTGCCTTAGCAATGTGGTGTCGTTCGAAAGGTATGGCTGCTGAAGCGCTTGAATTGTTAGAAAAAGCAATTCGTCATAAAGAAGTGACACTAGCCACCCGTGCTGTTCACGCGCGGTTAGTTGATGAAATTAAAGGTCCCGAAAAAGCCCTCGAATTGTATCGCCGTTATCGCAAAGATGGTGGAGATGACCCACTTACTATCTCGCGTTTAGATCAATTAGAGGCAGCCATTGCAGCCTATGAAAAACAAAAGGATTCCGTTAGCGCGGCACCTCCAGCACCTAAGATAGCAACCTCCCTGCAAGCAGGACTAGAAAGCAAGGGCTGGAATAATGAAGCGCTACAATGGAGTAATCCGGTACGTCCACAAATCATTAATATTACTACAGAAGCTGGTATAATTCCGGCGCTAAAGATTGACTTTAAGGGTGGTGATAAGGACAAGGCCACCATTAAACGCAGTGCCCGTCTTACAATTGGTCAAGACAGCGTTTTAACATTTATGGCACAAAATAGCGGGAAAAAACCATTATCCATTGCGATCGCCGTAAAAACTGGGTCGAAATATATATTTCATGAAAGTCCGCAACAATTAATAAATAACAGTGAGGATTTTCAAAAATTACGCTTTGATCTAAAAGCTGCTAATTTTAAATCAGCAGCAAGTAATTGGGAAAACAATACACCAATTGCGGACCTCAATGACGTCAAAGAAATTCAGTTACTCATTTATAATGGTAAACAAGATGGGACGCTGGTTATCTCCAGTATGGGCTTTCCCAGCAGTCCAGATTTATAAAATTACTCCAGTTCGGTAAACGTTCCTTCGCAATCTCCGCATACCCAATCTAAACAGGTCCACGCATTGCGTTTATTAATGACGGCTTCGCCCATCATAGAGCCCAACGTTGATCCATCGGGGATGGTGGTGATGCCTGGACCAACAATACCTAAAGTAATGCGACGCGCATCTAAATTGCCGGTCCATGCATGCGCTGCTTTTTGCCAGTCTCCACCTACCATGCGCACAATCGCAGGTAACGACGCATCAAGTGGTACCCAGTCACCGCCTGCAATTTGTGTTTCCAGCCAAAAATGCGGATTGGCAATATGCGAATGTGCCACTTTTCCTGCAATCATGCGCCACGGACGTTTAAGATCTGTTAATAAAGCAGCCAAGGTCATGGCGCAATCTAGGCAACTTCCAGACCATTGGACTGCAGGCTTTCCTGTTCCTAAAATCGCTGCCCGGTGCACGGCATTTTGATGATGTCGGTATTCATAACGAAAATTACCCGCTACTTCTTCGACCGCTTTATGTAAGTCGTTAAATTCTGCGGACTGTTCTGATAAATCATGACGGGGCACAATACGAATGTGTCGTTCAGTCTGAATTTCTAAGATCGGATCAGCAACGTGTGAATTAAAATGCAGCCATTGCTCATCCTGCTCATAATTAAATGACGGTGCATTTATGATTTCAGCATCGTCACAGATTTGAGACGTCGTATTAATGCCGCGCGCAATACTCCATTGAACGTCTTGTACTGGTTCTTCGGTATAGAGATGACGTACTTGTTGCCACTTAACGAAACGAGAACGATCTTGCCCTGCAACAAATGGTGCAAAAAATATTAAATAGGTGCGCCACCGTCGCGCCAACACCGGACAGCGATCTAAATAACCCCAACATAACCAATTTGAACAGGCAAACGGATCAATTAATCCATCAGGTGTCGTGGGTAATCCTTTATCTAACCAATAATTAATTTCATCACGCGAGACGTGCAAAAACTCAGCGAGCCCATCAGGATCAATTGGGGCATATGGGTGAGCTGATCCCGGGCTAATCAGGTTCGCATTATTCACGAATGAGTCACTTATACCGCTCTCTTAGCGTCCTGGAAATGGACCGTCATCTGTTTGCACGCGATCCGTTGCAACACCAGCATCCTCGGCTTCTTCATCTTCTGGTTCATCAAGGATATGCCGACCAGATCGCCATTTATTCCACATATCAAAGATCGCCATTCCGATACCTGTCAGTAAATATCCGGTAGTCGCAACCGCTAAAAACCAATATGGAAACATGACTAATACGCCAACGCCAAATAACATAAGAATTATAGAGCGAAAACCTAATCGACCAAATAAAGTGTTACCAACATGCGGAAATCGAATAGTGCTCACCATTAATAGAGCCGAAATAAAAGTCATTGCTATGACGATCCAACGAAATCCATCTAAACTTTCAATGCCGTCATAGTAACCTGGACCAGGTTGTTTTGCCGGCCAAATCGATTGGTGATTATATAAAATAATCCATGAACAGACGAGTGCCGCTGCACCTGGTGATGGTAACCCACGGAAATAAGGAAGT
>JAHEDF010000086.1 GCA_024641365.1 Planctomycetota bacterium
CATTTACAATTAGCGCAACCTGTTCAGGTTATTGAAGGATTTGATATCGCACATTTGGCAGGTGAACATGTGGTTGCCAGCTTAGTGCAATTTGTAGGCGGTGTTCCAAACAAAGATGGCTACCGTCGTTTCAAAGTACGAGGCGTGGACGGTAATCCTGGGAATAATGATTTTGCTGCGATGCATGAAGTGGTTGGTCGCCGTTATCGTCGGCTACGCGATGAAGGTGGGGTGCTGCCCGATGTCGTCCTCATTGATGGTGGTCTTGGCCAAGTTGGTATGGCGCAACAAGCCTTACAGGCCGAACAGGTATCAGTGCCGTGTTTGATTGGATTGGCGAAACGTGAAGAAACCATTGTGCGACCCGACGGGTCTACATTGCGCCTGTCTCGACGTGACCCAGCACTAAAACTCTTGCAATATGTGCGCGATGAAGCGCACCGTTTCTGTCGGCGTTATTTCCACTTATTACAGCACCAGGTTTTAGAAGATGTTGAGAAAAAACCGTGAGGATGAGAGACCATTTACTGCAAGCGCCGCTTCTGTCTGGCGTAATGATGTTGATATCTTAGTTTCGCTCATTCATTGATTTCGGATCATAACCATGGCAGCCACCACCACATTGATGCTCAAGGAATTGCTCGCCGTCGACTCGTTTTCGCGGTTAAGTGAACTATTAACGCCAGAAACATCTGTTGTTATTAACTGTGGTAATTGTGATCGAATACCATCAGCTTTTATTGCTGCAGCTTTAGCGGCAACGGAAAAGTCACAAGGTTATTTACGTTTAGAAGAATTATCGACATTAGCACAAGTTGCTATCGCAATGGTCGATTCATTGCATCGTTTAGCTATTCCTGTTCCAGCTCGCACAGCTGCTGCCGTTGGTGAACGTCCGTTTAATGTACAATTAGCACGAGATGGTCATTTAGAAATTACTTTATTAAAATCAGTTGGCCAACATCCCTATATGAATGACCCCCAATCCCATGAATGGGTTCGGGCCTTAGAAATCCCGAGTGTCATCATTGATTTAGGGCAAATCGAACATCTCAGCTCTTTATTGGTAGCCTGGTTGCTGCAAATTAATCAAGGTGTTGGGATGGGTCGTTGTCAACTTAAACATGTTGGCCGACAAGCTGCCGCTCAATTAAATCAATTACGGCTCAATCATTTATTGAAGATTATTGAATAAATTCATCAAAAAAAACGGACACTATTATGGCTGACGATACACTGGCTGTAGAGCAAAGTGCAAAAGTAACCGCTGAAGCAATTAATTACGAACCAATATTACTATCATCGGGTATTTTGTTGGCGAGTGGAATAGCTGCCTTACTTATTATATCGTGGATTATCATAGCAATATCTCGATTAATTAAGGGTCGGTTATTAAATGGTCGTACTGGCGCCATCGCGGATGCGGCTGAACGTATCCATGTCATGGTGAGGCGATTGGTTTTTTTAGTGGGTGGAATTAGTTTTCTGTCATTATGCGGCTTGCTTGGCGTTAGCATTTGGCAAGGCCGCGATCCATGGCAATGGATTGTTTCCACGTTGCAAAAAGTATCAGCAGAGCGATGGACCGAAATAGGTTTTGGATTTTTAAAAATAATCGTCGCGGCAGTTGTTTTATCGTTTATATTACGCTTGGTTCGTGCAGGATTGCGCAAATTAGCATTAGTCTGCATAAACTGGGAAAATTTACACGATAATGACAAAAGCTTAGAACGTTTTTTTGCTGGGCTTGAACGCGCTGTTGGCATTACATCGTGGTTGATATTTATCATTGTGTCGTGGTATTTATTGGACGGATCTACATTTATTGGCGAATGGCTAGAAAAACTGACGACCATATATGTGGTCGTATCGGTTGGTATTTTAATCATTCGAGCTATGGCGGTAATCGTTGATACCTTTGATGGATTAAGTAAACGATATGCCGAAAATAGAGGTTGGTTTATATATTATGAACAACTAAAACCGCTGATTCCTTTATTGCGTCGTTGTTTAGAATACGCGCTGTGGATTGGCATTGCGAGTTTGGTCATTTCGCAATTGCCAAAGGTATCGTCCCTCGCCGCGTACGGACCTAAATTCATGCAAGTTATTGGGATATTCTTCCTTGGACGTGTTGGTATTGAAGTCGGTAATTTATTTATTGGCCGCTCTGGCGAGGAGCAAGAAGGCGTTGACGATATGACTCGCCGCCGTCGCGCTACTTTAATTCCACTCACACGCAGTTTATTTCGCGTTGGCTGTTATTTTATTATGTTTGTATTAATATTGGTTGCTCTCGACCATAACCCAATGCCATTCTTAGCGGGTGCTGGTGTACTTGGTATGGTGGTCGGATTTGGCGCTCAATCGCTGATTAATGATGTGGTGTCTGGCTTTTTTATTCTATTCGAAAATGTTTATTTAGTAGGCGATGTTATAGAAGGTGGTAGCGCAAAGGGGACAGTCGAAGCGATAGAATTTCGCACCACGCGTGTTCGTGATGCTGATGGACGATTGCACATTATTCGTAACGGCGACATGAAGCAGGTAGTAAATTTTTCGCGAGAATTTACCAAAGCGGTGGTGCCTTTTGAGGTCAGTTATAACGCCGATATTCAGCAGGTATTTTCGATTTTGAAAAAATGTGGCGAACAAGTACAGGAAACCAACGACGATGTATTAGAGACGCTTCATATTGATGGCATTACCGGTTTTGGTGGTCTAACGATGACGGTACGCACATCGATGCGCGTGAAGCCTGGACGCCACGAATCGGTAGCTGCTGAACTACGCTTAAAACTCAAAGAAGCCTTCGATAAAGAGGCCGTAGACGGCGTGCCGCGTAAAGGACTCGTGCCGACAACTGCTGAACAATGATTATTGCGGCCAGATAATTCCCTGCAAACAGGGAATGAAGTTATTGCTAAGCGAGTACCTACCCAAAGCCCCGCAAGAACATGCAGCCCCTTCTCACAATGAACAGGGCCGAGTGGGGAATGGGTAATATCATACGGAAATAATTCAGGTATTCGGATAATTTACCTAATAATCTACGGGAACTATATACCTGTTCTTTGAAATCTTAGCACAGTTTGGTGTTAGCACTGGATTTCAATAGGTCTTGTCCGACCGCGTAAGTCACAAAGCTATTAATTAACTGATTTAAATTCAATAATTCTTTTATTCCAAGTTTCATTTATTTCTGATTTTCAATTCAAATCCATTACGTTGTCGCAATGGTATTGATGACAGTTGATTTCGTTTACTCGAATAGCAAATCAAAGTAGTGATCACCTAGCAGGCTGCTGAAAAACACCAACCTGCTAGGTTTTAATAAATTGAGGGGACGACGTGCAGTCGCGAATTTCCGCAATTTATTAAAACAGACTCTTACCCGAAGGGGGCCAGACGGCTCCATCAACCCCGCAGGCTACTTTTTCAGCAGCCTGCTAGGCTTCGCTTGCTTCTTACTGCTGAGCGTCAGGGTACTTCGTCATGCATCTCACAAGCCCAAAGGAACATCACATGACAATAGACCGTCCGAACGTCCTGACAGGTTGTATTAAATCTCTCTTTGTTGTTTGCGCCTTATCTGCCGCGCTGCCAGTCATGGCAGCGGTGCAAATGCCCACGGTATTCACGGACAATATGATGCTGCAACGTGACCAGCCAATACGCGTGTGGGGTTGGGCGGATGTGGACGAAGCGGTCAGTGTCACGCTATTAGGAAAAACAGTTAACACGAAAGCGGATAAAAAAGGAACGTGGTCAGTTGAATTACCCGCCGTCGGGACAGGCGAAAATTTGGAGATGATCATCACGGGCACAAATAGCGTGACGTTAAAAAATATTATCATTGGTGATATATGGGTCTGTTCAGGGCAATCAAATATGGAAATGAGTTTGAATGGTTGCTTGGGTGCAAAGGAAGATATGAGCGCCGCTGATTTCCCAAAAATTCGCCGGATTAAATTTAATCATGTTCAATCAGGTATGCCTGAAGATGATGCGCCAGCGCAAGGTGCATGGCAGGAATGTTCTCCTAAAACAGTTGGTGGATTTACGGCAGTTGGCTTTTACTTCGCACGAGACGTTCATCAAAAAACGGGTGTTCCAATTGGTATCGTTGATGCCAATTGGGGCGGCAGCCGCATTGAACCGTGGGTACCATTGGAAGGACTCGCCTTGGTCGATGATTTTGCTGATGCCTATAAATCAAAACAAGCTGCCATTACGGCATATCGAGCAGGGTTACCCGCATACTTTGAACAAATGGAAAGTTGGATAACGAAATCGCGCACCAATCTTGCTAACGGAGACCATGTAAGCGCTCCACCCGTTATGCCTAAAATAAATGACGGTGGTTGGAGTGGCATGTATAACGGTATGATTAGCTCAATTATTCGCTTACCGATTAAAGGCGCATTATGGTATCAGGGTGAATCGAATGGTAATGAAGGCGATAGTTATTTCCAAAAGAAACGTGCATTAATTGGTGGCTGGCGAAAATTATGGAACCAAGGTGATTTTCCCTTTTACTTTGTGCAGCTCGCCAATTTCAAACAACCAAATGATAATCCAGCTGGTGGTGATGGTTGGGCTAAACACCGTGAAGCTCAAAGTAAATGTTTAACTATTCCTCAGACAGGTATGGCTGTCATCATTGACACCGTTCCTCTTAACCAAGCTAATGACATTCATCCCAAAAATAAATTTGATGTCGGCACACGATTGGCACGTTGGGCATTAGTAAAAGATTACGGGCAAAAGGATCTGGTGTATTCTGGCCCACTCTTCAAGGAATTAAAAATTGAAGGTAATAAAGCTCGCATAAGCTTTGAACACACTGGATCCGGACTGATGGTGGGCAAAAAAGAAGGTCGCTCGCCAGCGGTGGAGGACTCCACTGGCAAACTCACACAATTTTCCATCGCCGGTGCTGATAAAAAGTGGTACTGGGCTGACGCGGTTATTGAAAATAATACCGTGGTTCTTTCATCAGCTGAAGTGCAAGAACCCGTTGCAGTGCGTTATGCTTTTTCCATGAATCCTAACGGTGCGAATCTCTATAATCGCGAAGGCCTTCCGGCGTCACCTTTCCGCACTGATACATGGTAATTAGCTGTAGAAATTATGATACTGTAACAGAAATAGTTGCTCTGTGTCGAATATAGCAGGCACAGAGCAAGTAATCATTACATCCAGGCTATTAATCACGAACACCTATTTTGCTTCCGTATTGGACGCATCAGACGAGCACCTAAGGACAGGCGCCTCCTTCCCTTTGTCGATAAATGACTTACGAACAACTCTGCGGCAACTGCGGTTTATTATATTGTCGTCTTGTCACATAGTAGTCACGTCCTCTGAGATTAACCATGACCACTCAGCACATCATGTCTGTCCCGCCACATCTTCGTGTTGTTATTACTGGCGGAGCCTCAGGAATTGGTCTGAAAATTGCCGAATGTTTTCATCAGCATAATGCGAAGGTAACCATATGCGGATCAAATAATGATAAGCTGCAGGCATGTTTGAAAAATAATCCCACCTGGTTTGGGAAGGCATGCGATGTGCGACAATCACAACAGGTCGATGAATTTATTACTTTTGCGCACGATAAAATGGGCGGTATAGATATTTTAATTAATAATGCAGGCATTGCTGGCCCAACAACGACAGTCGACGCGTGCTCGCCTGAAGAGTGGCGCAACACCATGGACGTCAACATCAATGGTGTATTTTATGGAATTCGAGCAGCTGTTAACGCACTTAAAATATCCAAAGGTTCCATCATCACAATTTCTTCCGTTGCTGGTCGCATCGGTTTTCCGCTGCGTTCGCCGTACTGCACTTCAAAATTTGCGTTGCAGGGATTAACTGAAGCGCTTGCCAAAGAACTCGGACCATTTGGTATTCGAGTAAATTCCATTTTACCGGGTTTTGTCGAGAGCGAACGGTGGACCAATACCACCAAAGCACGCGCACAAGAAGTCGGTATTACGTACCAAGAAATGCGTGAGCGGTTGCTCGCAAAATCGTCACTAAAAAGTACCGTGAGTGAAGAGGAAGTCGCACAGCTGTGCTTATATCTGAGTTCGCCGTTAGGGCGACATATTACCGGACAATCGCTAAGCATATGCGCTGGGGTCGAGTATTTGTAATCGTATAATAGGGAGACACGCTCAATCCTATTCGGCTAATAACGCCGTTTAAATCGGCATTTACTGAAAAACTGAAAATTCACCAAAAGGCAATTATCCGCAGAGGGCGCAGAGATGGTTTTTAAACAAATCTACAGTAAAAATTACCGTTTATTAGCATTTAAAGGTCATGGAACGAGCTAAGAATTTTTTTATAAATTCCCTCTGCGCTCTCTGCGCCCTCTGCAGTTAATATGTCTTAAAAATCTGTATTTTGACGAGTAAAAGCAATTAATAGCCGAATAGAATTGAGACGCACTACCGTATTTGTTGCATGCTCTCCGCTCAATACGCTTCACATCAATGTGACATTTGTCGATAATACTTATTCCAAATAACCGCATCATTTATGGCACTTCACCACCCGCAACCACACGTTGTAAATAGGTGAATTCGTTCACGAATGTGGGATCATCATTATTATGTTGTGCAGCAAACGCGCCAGCAACTAAAGCTTGGGCAATAGCTTTTTTATGTACACAATCCCAGGCGATGGTGAAATAACCAGGCTTGGTTGCGGCCAGGGCATGCCACCGTTCAAGAACGGTTTTGAACCATGTCGGCCCGAGATGCGGTGCCAAGGCGCTAATAGTGGCACATAAAGCGGCATCACTCCGTTTATCATTTTGATTACGATACTTGGTAAACGCACTATCAAGCGCTTCTTTATCTTCAGTAATTAAGGCCTGAACAACATCGACATATAAAAGCGTATTTTCAATACCGAGTGAAATAACATCGAGTTTTTGTGAGGCCTGATAAGCGTCTTTTAATTGTTTAATGTGTGATAAGATTTTTTCCTTATCAATAACTTTTTCCGATAATGCCTGTCCTAAACGGCCAGACCAAAATGTTACGCTACTGCGAATCCAAGGCAGATCTCGTTCTAGCTGTGCGACTCCGCCAATGCGTTTGTTATGGTAGTTGTGCCACGTGCTAGGAAATGGTGTCGCAGCAAGAACCTCATCAAAATTGTCCACTCCCATTATTTGCGCGGCAAACATGCCCGTTAATGCGTAGGCATTACTTACATTTGCTCGGTTTTTAAGATCTAAAAATGAGCAGGTTTCAATAAAGCGCTCAACGAAACCGTACTTTTCTCGCAGTGATTCGTCCTCGTGTAATTGTGAGATGCCTTTTTTCGTAACGTGCTGAAGAACAATGCCGGTAATGACGCCCATACGTGAATTAAAATCACGTAATTGGTTCTCCCAAATAGATAATTTAAAGCGATCTGAATTAACCCACGCCAGTACTTGTTTAGCCTCCTCTTTAATCACAGGATAAAGATAGGTCGATAAAATATGCTGACGCAAGTCATGGTGCTGCTCTTCATCTAGCGTGGAATAAATACGATACGCCATCCACCAAGCAGAGACTTTTTGCGCGGAAATTTTTGGTAATTCCTCTGCCAGTAATTTATTTGCAATGGAGGTGCAGAGCGCAAATTTTTCTTCTTCAATAAGTGATGATAACATAAGGACAGTATACATGATGCGTTGGTAAGGGTCTTTTTCTTTTGTTATGACTTTTTCTAACATGGTAACCGCATTGCCGTGTTCTCCGGTGTGTTCGTAAAGTCCTGCAAGTTCAAGCCAATTGGCAGGATCTTCGTCACCATTTTTTAACATTGCATTCATAGTATTGATGCCATTCGCGTAGGTATGGTTATATAAATCACGTTGTACGGCGATAAGTGTTTTTGCGTACTCTGCTTCTGTTAATATGCGATTTGATAACGAAAAAGAGCTGCGGGTATTTTCTCCGGCAAAGCGCAGTAATAAACTAATGTTTGATCCATCGAATGACCCTTGGCGATCAAATCTATGGTATAGGGCCACTATTGTTTGCGCTAACGATGCATCTGAACAAGCAACTGGCTGTCCTGTTTGTAAAACATACGTGGTCCACTGGTCGCCAATCAATTCGCTCCAGGCGCAAGCCGCATGTCGTGGCAAGCTTAAAACATAGGCTAATTTATTTTGTTCAGTTAATATCGTTTGATAAACTTCAGATAAATCATCGCAGTCACCACGCAGCATACCAAATAGACAGGTATTTAATGTTTGCGTTACGGTTTGGTGAATATCGCCATTGATCGAACGAAAACCAACCAGATCTGGTTTTGCGGAATCAGGACTATCGTGCACATAGGAAAAAAATACTTGGCCGATAAGATCTAAATGGACCGCATCGGTTAATTGTGCGGCTGCTTCTTTTATAAAGCGTTGATGTTCGGCAGTGCTTTGGTTGTTTGGCGGAGCTAAAATGCCACCTTTGGTAACGAGATGGAGTATGCTGCCATCAGCCGCACTTATAACCATATGTGGTGGAATGAAGCCAACGGGTGCTGTCGATGAAACACCATACCCGTCGTCTGGTCGCGCTTCACGCCACGTTGTGAGATCAGCTTGAAAGCCGTTTGCAGGATCCCAGGTCGCTAAACTACGTCGACCCCATAATAAGCGTGCAGAGGTAATATCTGCCTGAGCGTGCAGTGGATCTGCCTGTGGTTTAAAAGTGGTGAGTAAATGACAGGGGAGGCGCGGCGCATGGTGCAAATCATGGTGAGCTTGTAACCGTGCTGCATGATCTGGACCTTGTATGGTCCAGATCTTTTCCTGAAAAGCATTCGCATAGGCAGTGAGTGTCCATTCATTTCCAGACCACTGTTGTACCGGTTGAAAAGACATAGCGAGTTCAATGGCTTTTTGCAAAGCAACCAATTGCTCACTAGCAGGCAATTGTTTTTGTAACCAACCGTGCACTACTAATTGACGTAAATAATGCGGATTGGTGTCTTCATCGGCGGCGACGGTATCATTTATCAAAGATAAAAAACGCTGCATGGCGCTACGGCCAATGGTGGACAAGCCTGCTTCAGGCAAGGTGGTCATTAACTGTTCTGCAGTGGTGGTTAGTTCATTTCGTTGCTCATCAAAATGCGGCTTTTCAATTGTCACCGTCTTTAGGACGGCATGTGTAGTCACATACCCATGCTCATTGCGTAAATGAAGACCAGTTAAAGATCCGCGATCAAGCAACAATCCCTTGAGAGGTAAATTACTTTGTTGTGCCTTGGCAAGTAATTCAGAAACGTGCGCGGCTGCTTCTGCGTCATCTTGTGCAATAAGGGCACGAGCAATAATAATGGATTGGTCATTACAAACGATATGTATATTTAAATCAGCATCGACTTTTGTTATAATGTAGCGATGTGACCCTAATTCCCATGCCCACTCAGATTCATTACCAACAATGCCCTGACAGGCAGGAAATTGTTGGCGGGTAATTGTTTCACCAGCATAGCTAATCGCGGTGGAACATAATAAAATAAATAGGGTCGTAATTAGGAGGTGTCGCATGATATGCCGCATGCTAGCAAATGATTTGAGCGAGGCGATGATTGATTGCTGCACGATACAAAGCCAACGTAGACAGCGGAGGTATTGGTGTCACCATAGGCACGTAAAGACACTGCGCTGTTTGCTGACACTGCTTATAGGTTTTCAACGAACCAAGCGGCTCTGCCGACGTTAAGCGCGCTGTTTGTGGAGTGTGCATGGGAACTATCGCTTTTCATCGATCTTTATTTCAATTGAGTCCGAACCGCCGTCACTTAATCACGAATGGCAGCCAGCCATTTTTTTGGCTCGGTGATCGTTGTGAGTGGTTATTATTGCGGTTACAGCGCAATGATGTTGATCATTATATTCAAACACGCGCTGCACAGCGTTTCAGTGTATTGCAGGTGCCATTGTTGCCTGGGGATACATTAACAGCAATTAAAAATGCTTATGGATTAGCACCATTTCATGACGGTGATGTCAGTAAACCGGACGAAGGCTATTTTGCTCATCTCGATTATGTGGTTTTACGAGCCAATGTGCTTGGTATCGCGGTCGCTATTGAGGTCGCAGATGCGGCATTAATTGGCACCGCTATTACGGCTGACAATGCGGCTGCTTTTATTTCATTTATTGCTCAGCGTTATCATGACCAAGCGGTGATGTGGGTGCTTGGTGGTGGAAAAACACCGGAAACGGCGCAACAAAAAGAAATTTGGTCATTAATAGGACAGACATTGGATAAATCATTTAAGCGTAAACAATTAATAGCCTATATGCCCAGCGCCACAGACAAACCATCGTCTATTTGGTGCCAAGCAGAACCATGGCTTGCTATGTACATGACGCGTAGTGGATCATCGTATAATCTACGAACATGGGAAAATATTGTGTCGGCGTATCAAGTCGAACCGGCAATTCCCATTATGGAAGGGTATAGCTGCGCTGAAGATCAATTGGATAAGGCCGGACAAGAAGAAGGGCGCATTTCGAGTAAACAAATTCGCCAGGTACTTTATGCATCGGTATTTTCTGGTGGCTGTGGTTTCACGTATCGCAATGCGAGTGTAGAGCATTGTCATCGCAGCGACGAATCGGATGCATGCGCACGTACACCGTGGCAAGATGCGCTTTATGATCCGGCAGCTGAAGAGGCTCACTATGTGCGTATGTTAGTTGAGTCGCGACCATTTACGGTGCGTGTTCCCGATAATGAATTGCTCATAAATCAGTCGAGCGATAAGCGACAACAATTTGCGACTCGTGCAGATGACGACGACTTGGGCGGAGATCGTGGCAGCTATGCCTTTTGTTACACGGCAGATGGTTCTCCGCTCAAGGTCGATCTTACGCGGCTGAGTGGTGTAACGGTGGTCGCAATGTGGTTTGATC
>JAHEDF010000541.1 GCA_024641365.1 Planctomycetota bacterium
TTGGAGTTTGAGACAGACACAGACAACTAAGCAAAAAACTCAAGCCACCCCAAATAATGCGCCGACTCAAAGCAGATTTTTTATTTATCACCGTCATGCCATGCCTCGTTTCCGACGTAAAATCCATTCGCCGACCAGTAATGCAATAATAGCGGCTAAGACCCACGCATTATGCCACAGCGGTGTGGTCTTTGCTTCCATGATGGGCGCGTCGCGATTAAGTAAGTCATCAGCGAGCCCTGCTAATTCACCTGTTGTTAATACTCGGCCACCAGTTTGTCGGGAAATAGTTTCTAAGAGTGCGCGATTGGGTTGAATAGAAGCAAATTCTTGTGCATCAGGATCAATCACGAAGCCAGCCGCTGACTGTCCAATATCTTCACCGTTAGTGGTTTTTGCACTGGCAGCGATGTGGTATGTTCCCGGCTCTGCTGCTAAATAAACCGCTTGAAATTCTCCTGGCGCATTTGCGGTTGGTTCTGCAGTCAACGTTATAGGATCACCTTGTGGTGGCGTGACGACAAAAGTTGCGTCGGCATTATCGAGTGGTTTAAATGATTTATCAGTGACCAACATGCGCAGTCTGGTTGGATGGGTAATGCCACTAGCGGGATCAATTGCGATGGTGACGCGCCCAGGAACATCAGCAATTAACCAGCGAATAGTTTGTCGCCAAAATTTGCCCAAGTCCTCTGTTTTAATTGGATCCATACTGAGTCCGGCACGCCACGCATCACCAATAGTGAGTGCGACTGAACGTCCTTTGCCGTAGCGTTGCGCAACTAATGCTGGTATTTGCTGCCCAGATGGTGTGCGCGCAGTCGCTAACAGACTCGCCCCCGGTTTTATCGTGGTAGTCTGGTTGACGACTTCGAAACGTGGTAATTCCGCTAAACGCTGTTGCTCGGCATCAGCTTGGTCACGTAAACGCGCCCATGCTTCTAATAATCCCTCGCGAGTTAATTCCAGGTTCGCCCCGCCCAGTGGTGAGCCATTTTGTGATGCTCGCGTATAAACAGGCAGCGCTTCTCCAATTGGTGTGTTGTCATATTTCCCAGCTTCAAATGATTCGACGCCCCCTAACATCATTAAACCACCGCCACGTTCGGAAACATAACGCTGAATTAATTCCATTTGATCGCGGGTAAAAAATTCTGACTCAACATCGTCAATAATGATGGCGTGATAAGCAAATAACACCTCGGCTGTTTTAGGAAATCCATCAACCAACTCATCTTTATCCATGACATTTAAACGCACTAATACGGGTTTGTCATAGGTTCTTTCTTCCGCACCTGTGTCGATTCCAGTAAAGAGCGGATTCGCATTATCACCAGCGCGGCCACTAAATTCAAATTTTGGTTCGCGTTTAGCAATACGAATTAACCCAACTAAACGAACCTGTTCGTCGCTTTCCAAAGCGCGATTAATAAATTTATATTCCCAATTTGGACGACCTGATACGTATAAAATGCGATAAGGGCCTTGGCCGCGATCTACGACAAAGCTTTTGTGATTATTTGCCGAGGTGACTTCATCTATGGGCGGAGCTTGTAAAGATGTCTCATCAGTTGGCGCAGCAGATATATCGAGATTATAAAAAACCACGCCTTGTTTTTCAGGACGTATTTGGAAGCGTAATTTACTGGTATGATCATTTGTCGTGGCATCAATTTTTTGTTCTTCCAGTAATTTTCCACTTGCATCGGTTAACCGTATTGCAGCGCGTTGGCCTGCGAACCCGCCCAAATGAATATCAGCGTGGACGGTAACAGGAGCGTCCTCGAAATTACTAGTAACAACCGAGACGTTTTGAATAGCAAGATCCGTTTCAGTAGTAGGGGATCCAATTGGCACGGTATAAACCGGAGGAAGACCAGTGCTGTCGAAAGTCCCATTTATATCGGTAGCTGAACCATCACTTAATACCACGACCGCTGCTAACGAATGATGCTGATAACGCGTAGCGACTTCTTTTAATGCCGCGCCTAAATCACTTGCCTGTCCATTATAGTGTAAGTCAGTTGGTAAATCGACACTGCGAGTGACATTGGCATCAAATAAATAGCGTCTGACATCAAAATTATCATCCAACGATTTAAGCCAGCCACTGGTGCTATCTTTCACTAATGCACTTTGGGTTTCACCACGACTTTCACCACCAGCAGTAGATTTTATCTGCATGCCGCGACTATTATCCGCTAACACGACTACCACATTGGCGCCAGTTTTTGGTGATGGCGATGTCCATAATGGTTCGAGTAAACAAGCGGCAATGAGCGCAACAGCAATTAATTTGCAGACAAATGCTAGGTTACGCACCGCATCAAATCGACCTGCGCGACGATAGCCCCACACCAAAACCACGGTAGCAACAACAACCAACAGCAGTGCTGGCCACAGCCAGCCAAGCTGTCCAAATGTTAATGTACTTGCTGTGGTTGTAGATTGAGCTGCCGCAGCAGCTGCTGAAACACCGTCACTCATTTGCCGCTACCTAATTCTTTATAATAGCGACCAACTAAATCAGTGAACCATTCTGGAACGGGATCGCGATCAATCGGCACTAAGGATTCACCTTGGTGTTTTGCTAAATCTTCTGCGACTTGTTGGCGTAATTCCAATAATGGTTGCAGTAATTGTTGCTGTACCAAATCCCATTGGGGTTTATTGCCATGCCGTTTAAATTCAGCGCGCATTGATTTTGCGCGGTCCCGTACTTGGGCAGCCTGATTACGGGCATCGGTATTGCGTAATGATTCTTCGACATCGCGTAATTTATCACTGAAGTCTTGATAATAATCGCCAGAGAGCGGTCCTTCTGGGCCGGAGCCAAATCCACTTGCACTGCCTCCTTGGTCATTGCCTGGGCCTGAATTACCGCCTTGGCCTCGGCTTTGCGCTTGGCTTTGTCCCTGTCCTTTTCCTTCGCCC
>JAHEDF010000087.1 GCA_024641365.1 Planctomycetota bacterium
GCTGCCGCTTGAGCTAAAAGGCCCCAAAAATAGACGGCCGCTACCCTCAATTATGCCTGCCTTTATCCATTTTCCGTAACCAATTTGCATTGCTAATGATCCATCTACGAGGCCGTTTGAATGTGAATCGAACCCTTCGTCGTTTGAGACATGCCCTTTATAATTAACAGCATTACTATTTTGAGAGCCACCAAACCCATAACTATAACCGGTTGCGGGTACCCACGTATCAGTCGGATGCGGAACAATGCGATAGCGTTTACCGGGGGCCAATTGTAATCCGGTATCATTACGGTCTTTTGTGGCTGTTACTTGCACCACTTTCCCACGTAGCCGGTCCCATTGTTTCACTGTTAAATTATCATAGTTTAAATTCGTCAGCGGTAATGCTGAATCAATTTCATCCATGCGTTTCGCAATACGATCTTTGCTCACGCCCGTAATTTTTGGTTCGGCTTTTTGATACCAATATTGTGCGCGGCTAAATGGACCTTCTTTCGTTTCTTTACGGCCTTTTTTACCGATATCGTACCATTTATCACCTAATTCAACTTGTTGCGCCACACCTGATGGACGTAATTTCTCCATGTCAGCTAAAGCTTTGAGTGCTTCGTCAGAACCTTGCATTAATAAAGGCAAACCAATATCCCATTTACCCACCTCAAAACAAAAATATTTACCCACTATGGTATTAGCTTCTTTATCTTCTGGATCATCCAGTAATTTCAAAATAGAGCGTACGTTGGCATTATTACGTGATTTTGAAAAGATTTCTTTTTTCTTTTCTTTTGCATCAATATCTTTGAAGGCGTAAGCCATACGATCACTAGCGTCAATTACCGTATAAAATTCATTACAATCCATCGCTAAATCCATAGCCGTCTCTAAGATAGCATACAACATTATAGGATCATCTTTAGTGGCCTGAGCCTGATCCATTAACTTCTCCATGAAGTTTCTTTTTTGATTGGTTTTCCGCTTAGCAAAATCTTCTTTATAAAGGGAGCGCAAGGAATTCAGCGCTGCTTTTTGATCTTCTGCGCTCGGCGCTGATGCTTGTTTAATACCATCCGTGGTTCGCGCTGGACGATTAAACAAAGTGGCGCGTGCCGCCAATTCATCATCTTTTATTTGCCTCATCTGACTTTGCTGGGCCGCTAAACTTAATTTTTGTGCTTTTATGCCAATTTCAGTGCCAACAAAACGTTCCGCCACTTCAAAATAACGCACGGCAATCTGATCATATCGCTTTGGAAATTTACTAGCGAATTTTTCTGCGCGAGCAAAATATTCATCCGCTTCATCTGCCTTGACCTCTTTTTTTGCTACCGCATCGGCAACTGCCAAGGCCGCTTCAGCATATTTATCATCCGACTTCAATGCTAAATATTTTTTAACGTCGTCTAAATTCATACGCTTTTTGCACCAGAAAATATTTGCCTCTAAGTCGCATATCGAATCGGTGTCTCCAGCACTTTGATAATATTTAAGCGCCTTCGAAAATGCCACTGCCGCGTCCACACTACTTCTGGGA
Source organism: Planctomycetota bacterium (assembly GCA_024641365.1). The sequence continues at coordinate 1,535 of JAHEDF010000087.1, forward strand.
TTTTGATCTGAATCACTCATGGCCTTTTTGCCTTGCGCAACTAAGGCTTCAGCTTCTTCCTTCGTAATTGTTTTTAATGCATTACCCAACAGATCAAAAGCGGGTTCGTTAGATTTAGGTGGCGCATCGCCTTCTGCAGCGGGCAATAAGGCTGCGCTAGCTAGAAGCGCTAAGAGGTAAGACAGTGGTTTCATTTCGTATCCCTTACTTTCGTGTATCTAAGCGTGCGTTGCTAAGCGTTTGCAGATAAGCTTGTCGATGTTTTATCAAATAAACCCTGAGTCACACGCGGGGGACTATTGAGAGGTCAGACGGCAATGCAAGCCACACTTCGTGAGTTCGTCGAATTACGCTCGGCGCACAAAACTTGGATGATACCCATAGTTTGTTGGCAAAGACGTGGTTCTGACATGCTCGTATATCCGTGTAATGGTTGGTTAATTTGCAGCACACTCTTTAGCTCGTTGCAGCACACACATTAGCTCGCTCTTCTTGTAGTGGCCTCGCTGGAGAAAGTTGTAACACGCTGGTCACAACGACAGCAATGCTCCAACTACGTGCGCAAGACGCTTTTATTAGCCGCCGCTTTCTGCAAAGACACACAGTGACAGCCCCCTTGGGGTTAGCGAAGCCGAGATTGCTGTTTTGCTCTTGCAATTATTGCGTCACTTGCATCCTTCCGAGCCCCCCGGTTGAAAACGTTCGGTCTGCGAACGCACCAACAATCGGTCATTAGGAGTTAGCACTATGGCCCGTTACACTGGCCCTCGTTTGCGCATTATTCGTCGCATTGGCACCGAACTGCCTGGTCTCACCACGAAGACCGCAGCTCGCCGTCCTAATCCCCCAGGACAAGCTGCTGCTGGCAAACGCCAATTTAAACTCAGCGAATTCGGCCAACGTTTACGCGAAAAACAAAAATTGCGTTACCACTATGGCCTGACCGAACGTGGCTTACTTATTTTCTACAAAAAAGCCTATCGCATGCCTGGCGACACTGGCCGTAATTTAATTCAAATATTAGAATCTCGTTTAGACAGCTTGGTATGGCGCGCTGGTTTGACCCGCACCATTCCTGCCGCTCGTCAGCTCATCACCCACGGTAATGTCATGATCAATGGCCACCGTGCTAAAAGCCCAGGGCAAATTCTCAAAGTCGGCTCCACCTTCAGCGTGCGCGAAAAAGCTCGCAATCGCGAAGATCTGCGCCTGAGCGTCAATTCTCCTGTGATGGAACGCCCAGCCGGTATTAAGGTCGACCTCGACACTTTGACCGTCACCATTGAAGGCTTGCCGTCTGCTGACCAAGTGCCTTTCCAAGTCGATATCCAAAAGGTTATCGAGTTCTTCGCCAAGTAAGCCCACCACGCTACAAGCGCGAAGGTGGCCTCGATCACCGACCAATCAACAAACCCGAAGCACATTGCTTCGGGTTTGTCGTTTTAGAACATGGTCTGCGCTAGAGACAGAGTTTGCGATGCTTAACTGACATCGTGGAACAGTTAACGATTCTTCCGCTGCACGAACGTAAAAGTAAGCTACAATAAAACACAGGAGTACTCGCCATGGATACCTGTGATAAGCTCAAAGATGCCCGTACCCACTTACGCCAAGCTGCCCACGCAATTGAAGATCGTGTGCTGGGAGCTGATGCAGCTAATCATCTGCGCCAAGCCGCCCGCAGCGTGCTGCAAGCAGGACTCGCGGCTTTAGATGAGCGCATGAAAAAATCAGAATCAGAAACGAAAACACCACCGGCCACATCTGATAATCAAGTTTCAACGACCCCCTAGTGATTAGGGTCGAGCTGTGGTCTAAGCGTGCATCCACATGTTGATGTGCATGCACGCTTTTTATTGCCTGTCTCTTTTTTAAATCATACGTTTCTACATTTCTGAGAAAGTCGATAAGTCGTGTTGCTCGGTCGCTTTGTATTTGGCCTTGGTATGATTGCGTGGCTAGCACCACAATATTTTATAATTTTTCTTTGTGCAAAAATATGGCGTGCACCCACACGTCCTTATCGTGCATGGCTTGATCGTCACGGCGCGCACTTATTTGTTGCCCATGCAAAAAGATTTGGCGCATTATTAATCAAAGTCGGACAATTTATTGCCAGCCGCCCTGATATTTTCCCACTTACTTACGTGGACGCCTGCGCACCACTTAGAGACCAAGCTCCAGCTCGTTCTTTTTCCATTATTCAACAAGTCATAAGCGATGCCTATGAAGGACAAGTCACTGGGCATTTAGCTAAAATCGAAGAGACCGCTATCGCTGCCGCAAGTTTTGGACAGGTACATAGAGCGTGGTTACCAAATGGAGAGATGGTCGCCATTAAAGTCCAGTATCCAGAATTAGCACGTTCAGTTGCAGCAGATTTATGGTTAGTGCGCTTAACCTTACGCTTATGCAGTTACATGCTGCGCGGCTGGCCATTAGATGCTATTTATCAACAAATTGCTCGTTCCAGTCGCGAGGAGCAAGATTATTTACACGAGGGTACTGCTGCTGATCGGCTACGCCCTGGACTTGCGCGTTACGGTTTATCGGTACCCAAAGTATATTGGGCACATACACGTGAAAAAGTATTAGTGATGGAATTTGCTGAGGGAACTACCTTTAGCCAATTAGATGTGAGTACACTCTCTACTGATGAGCGTCAGCGCTTAGCGGATCTGTTAATCGATAGTTTTTTATATATGTTATTAGATGAAGGCTTTTTCCATGCTGATCCACATAGCGGCAATTTAATTTATAATAACGGTAAATTTTGGCTCATTGACTTTGGCATGACGGCTTCGCTCGATCGCCGCGAAGCTGCCTTGTATCGTCGTTATTTAGCGCGCTTAAAAGACCACGATACGGATGGCATGGTGGATATTTTAAGTGAACTTGGTTGGGTGTTACCGACTGCAGATCGTGCACAATTAAAAGGCTTAGCACGTGAAGTTTATGAAAGTCTTGCACATTTAGACCCGCAAACATTTAAAGGATCACGTCGTCAGGCAGAACTTGGCGCAAAAATTGTGGAGTTTTTACGTCGTATGGATGGGATTGTTTTTCCGCAACACACGGTGTTGTTGTCCCGCGCAACCAGCTTGGTTGAAGGCGTGTGCATGACCTTAATTCCTGGGAAAAATTTACTCGATTTGGTACGGCCACGTCTTGGAAAAATTACGACCGTGGGTGGACAGATAAAACATTTTGTCGCAGAAATAAAAACCATGTATAAAGCCTATCGCGGATTACCGGATAAAATTGATGCCTTGCTGGCAAAAAAAGATGCCCCCTTCCCCATTATCGCGCTTGTTTCCGCGCTATTGCTTATTGCAGCCATGTTGATGCCGCCTGGGATCAGCCGTGATATTGCTAGTATTGCTGCGGCATTGGGTGTACTCTTCGGAATTATTATGAAACGATAATGTGAACCGACAATTCTGATATTTTACTAAATAAATTGTGCTATCTTATGCTAGCAAATAATTAAGCAGCTCCCAAGCTATTACTATATGCCCATCTTAAAATTTCTTTTGTGCGGGCTTCTTCGGTACATAAATAATCTGGGTTCGGTTTTATGCCAACGCGTCCGAGATCAAGACGATCTGAGTCCCAACATGTAAGCACCGTTATATTATATCCCGATGTTCCTCCTCGGGTATGATGCGTACAAGCATCTATTAAATCATGTAATTCACTACTTTGTAATTGCAGGAGCGAATCATTAATTGATTCAGCAAATACGGCCGCGCGCGGTCCGTGATCAGGATCGTGACCGTCACTTAAGCGACAGGAATCATGAATAAATGCAAATGCTTCAATGACTCGCGTGTTTGCACCTGTTAGAGACGCCAGACGCAAACCATTGTTTCGCACGCGAGCCCAATGGTCAGCACCGTGAATACCATTCCAATTGAGTTGGTACATGTCACGTATCGCATCAATTAAATTTTGCGTAATAATCAAATTAACTATCTAACTTATATGTTATCGTAGCACATTACTGCCATCATCTTTAACTGGCGGTGCATCGCGCAACTCATTTGAACCGTCATCTTTTAATGCTTCTTTGTCTTTGGCCTTTATCTCTTCTATCGGTTTTGCGCTCGCTGGCACTAATACTTCTGCCGCACGGGTTAAGAAATGCCCAGGATATTTCGTTTGCATCAATGCATAACTATCACGGGCTTCGTCGGGCTGCCCTAGTTTTGCTTGGCTCATTATTAAATAATAAAATTGTCGAGGGTCTTTATTTTCTTGATCTTTAATGCGAGCGACAATGGCTCGCCATTCCTTCGCTTCGGCTAATGAGCCTAATTCAACGTCTTCCAAACTTGGCTTAATATCTGGTGCCGTTGGTAAACGTGGACCAATTACTTGAATAATGCCACTGATAGCTCCCGAAAGCGGATCGCCACCATTGCCTGCAATGGATACATGATTGTCATTACGACCATTGGTCCACACCTTACTTTCCATAATTTGGTCACCACCAACAGCACGATGGTCTAAACGAATTATAATAAGATTTTTTTCTGTCGCCGTTAAGTGATTTGCTAAATTAGGTGACACCACCAAATCTTGCACTTTCATGCCAAGCGCTTCCAAACGCTTAATAGCGTCAGGCCCTACTTCGACTTGCACCTGCTTACCGCCAAGTCGTGCCAGTTCGGCAGCAATTACTTTAGCAGATTCCTCTCCATTAGGATCAGAAAAAAGTACCAGAATAGTAAGCAGTAATTCCATGCATGCAGCATGACAAAAAGATACGGGGATGCGAGCACTGAGTGGCACCTGCGCACATAACTGCTATAAGTGCTTCTTTGAAGCCACCGTTGCCTACGCTAGATAAGAGAAATAGTACCGCGCATGCGCGCTTTACACATTGCCTGGCTGCTCTTTGTCACCGTTTTAAAACGGCGCTTAGCGTACCGAGGCGATCTCATTTTAGCTGGGCTCGATGAAATCATGCGCGGCTTAGTGGCTTTGGCATTGCTCCATGTTTACGTCAGTAAAACGAATGACTTGCATGGATGGACGCGGTATGAACTCCTTTTTATTCTCGGATTCAGTTTAGTCCCTATTGGGCTTTTCCACACCTTCTGCGGCAATCTCTACCAGCTCAGCAACACCTACATCATTCAGGGTAATTTAGATCGTGTTTTATTGCGACCCTATCCAGCATTTTTGCAAATTTGTTTCGATCGGATAGCTATCGAAGATTTATCTGGCGTCATTTTAGGTCTCAGTGTCATGGGTATAGCAGTTGCGCACATGCCTTTTTTTGACATGAGCCCACTCCATCTTGCATTATTATTTGTGCTTATGCTCTCTGCGTTTGGTGTTGTAGTGGCGGTATTTATGGCTTTTGCTGCGACTGGATTCTGGTTCGAAGATCGCGTTGGCATGGTGCCGCCGGTCTACAACTTGATGGAGTTTGGCCGTTGGCCAGCTGGTATCTATCATCCAGCACTTAAATTGGTCATTACTTGCATCATTCCTTTTTCCTTTGTCGCTTTTTATCCCGCCAGCTTCATCATCCGTGGAGAACAACCAATTCCGGCGCTGCTAACCCCGCTTGTTGCTGTCATTAGTCTCTTACTAGCCGGATGGTTGTGGCGAACAGGCATCCGACGTTACCATTCAAGCGGTAGTTGAGCGGTGACATTCATCCACTATGATTCGATGAGCTATCTATACGACAAACGCAGTGACAGCTGTCCATGTTGTAATCGTCTTTTCACCCTAAAAAATTTTTCTCTGAACCATAACTTCGTTTATACGTTTTATCAGTGATCCTACCCTAAGGAAATTTTCATGAGCCAAGCTACTAAATCTCGTTCTGGTCGCCCTGTTCGTCGTTCAAGTGGCGGTGGTGGCGGTGGTGTATTTTGGATGCTGATTGCTGTCGTCGTAATCGGTGCTGCAGGCGTCTACGTTTTTGCCCCAGAATTACCGCGCCAATGGTTTGGCACCGCAAAAAAACCCGCAGATAAAGGCGATGAGCCAACTGCGCCACAAAATGTAACAACGACTTTAGCAAACAAAGATAACGACGTTAATCAAAAACCGACCAAGCCAATTACCGTCACAGAAACAACCAAACCAGATATCGTAGATAAACCTGTTGTCGCTAAACCAAAAACCTATCCTGACGAACAGCAAGCATTGGCGATTTTAGAAAAAGCACGGGCTGCTTACAAAGCAATGGATTGGAATAAAGCCGCCATGGAAGCGCGTAAAATTACTTCCATGTCAACAACGCCTGCCACCGGTGTTCACGCGCAAGATATTATCGATGGCTCTGCCGCCATTGCAAAATTATTTAAAGAACTTGATGATAAAGATGAATTAATTCGTTATTATGACACTCATCCAAGCTTAGTGATATTAAAGAGCGGCGCATCATCCAGCATGGCTGTACCAATTGCTAGCATTGATGACCCGACACCAATTGAAAGTGACCCACTTGCTTATATCGCTGCGCAGCGCAAAACGGGTAAAGTCGCGTTCTTAATTAAAGGTAAAAAAGATTACATACCAAGCAGTTTACCTGCCGATATTATCGGTGAAGTCGAAAAACCAGATCTCGATGCTATCGTAAAAGAAAAATTGAGCGAATTTGAAACGCGTCTCAATAAATTACGTAATTCTAATTCTGCCAATAATCCTTTAGCCTGGTACGATGCAGGTAAGTTTGCCTACCGTAATCGCATAGATGGATATGTTACCGAAATGTTAAACCAAGCTGTGGTGTTGGACCCTAATTTAGTATCCACCGTGCGTGAAGACAAAGCCGCAGGTTTATATGCTAGTTTAGTCAGCCACGCTACAAACGGCAATAAAAAACAAGCTGCCGCATTCATGGCTATTATTGCGAAAAAATTTGCTGATACCGATCAAGGCAAACAAGCACGGCTCTATTACGATGGTAAAACCGCCGAAGTATTACAGGCCGCTAAATTAGAACGTGAACGTCAACGCGATGAAGAACGTCAACGCCGCCAAGCACAGCTAGAACGTGCGAAGAAATTAGAAGACCAAGCTGCTATTGCTAAACTCGAAAAAATGACCACGCAAGAAGAAGAGCCAGTCGCCGCTGCAACCGTTGCTTCTGGTGATGAAGGCAAAGCTGATGCTCTTTTCTCAAAAGGTCGTGATTTATACAATCAAGCATTAGAAGCTGGCAATACACCAAAACGTGACGAATTATATGAAAAAGCGTATCAAGAATTGCATGCTGCCCGCGCTATTTATTCGGCCTTAGTCGAAAAGAGTCCGAATAATGAAGCGCTCGGATTTAAATTATTAGAATGCAATAAATTGCACTACGGCGCTATTAAACAACGTCGTTTCCACTAAGCTGTTTTATTCTGCTTTAAATAATGCCCCGCAAATAATGCTCCGCTTCAATATGAAGCGGAGCATTATTATGGCTTGTTCGCGGTATTATCAGCTGACTCATCGTCTGCACTTTTCTCAATAGTTTCAGAAGCAACTTGGGTTGGTGATGACGCTGATAATTCTTTTGTCGATTTTTTTGACTCAGGCGGTTTGCCATTAATAGGATAGGTAACGTGCCAGGAACATTGTGGACACGTATAGCTCAATTGTTTTGGAATATACAAAAACCAAAAATACATGAGCAGTGATGGGGTAAACATCATCAACATAATAAAGTTTTTATCACCATCAAACGAGATCATTTGCCCACGTTCATTACGCGTCAAAGCGATAAATGCCGCGACACCAGCCAATGCAGGAAACATAATCCAAATGACGCCCATTTGCACTTTTTTCGCGAATGGACTAGGCGCCAAGTACGTTTCAATACGTCCGCGAAAACGAAATCCACATTGAGGACAAGCCTCAACGCGATGAATTATATTTTTATTCGCCATAAGCGTTCATTTTTAAATAACGTTGGCTGATTGCTCTTTAATTTGATCTATAATTGATTTTGCTTCTAATACAAGATTCGTCAAAGTGGTATCGTTACTTTTAGCACCTGTTGTGTTAATTTCTCGTCCTATTTCTTGTAACAAAAATTCGAGTTTACGACCGACTTGGTCTTCCTCATTCGCCAGCAAGGCATCAAGCGCAGCTAAATGCGCCTCAAGCCGCACTAACTCTTCTGTCACATCAATTCGTTCGGCGTACAACGCAACGTCGCGGATCAACTGGTCGTTATCTAGCGACTGCGTCGACAACAATTCATTCACGCGTGCTTGAACGGTTGTGCGATAGTGTGTTGCTCGCACTTCAGCAGCCTTGTGCATGTTGGGTATTAAAGATTTGAGTGCCGCAGCATGTTTTTGGCACGCACTTGTTAATGCCTGTCCTTCACGGTCTCGCTCTTTGTTGATCGCTACGATTGCTTGCGCTAATGCTTCTCGCAACATCGGTTCGTAGCTAATGACAGGGGCACCATCTTTGTTGCCAATTAAACTGATCACACGATCTATAGTTGGCATGGGAGCCTGTAATTCTGTGGCTAGTTCGGCAAGGTGTTGCCAAGCAGCCTTGACCCGATCCTTATCAAACGAAACGCCACTCGGTTCACGCACCTGCACCTGCACAGTAATGCTACCGCGTTGCAAAACGCTGCGTATTTCTTGTTTAATTAATTCATCAAGGGCGAGATCTCGTAGATCATTACGGACATGCACCTGGATACCCCGATGATTAACCGCAGCTATCTGCACCGTCATGGTACAATTAGGGTGCGTTATAGTTGCCGCTCCGAATCCAGTCATTGAACGCATGTCTGTCCCTAATCTGCTAAATAATGTCTAATGATTATGCTTTAGTCGTATCATGACGTACAATATCAACGCGACCAAGCGTATCCGCACGTCGCTTTCCGTTCGCCATTTCGCTATCAATTAAGTCTGCAATGCGGCTGATAGCACCTCCCGCTCCCAAATCTTTCCGCACTTGTGCTAAACCAATTAAACAATCAGAGCGACGTGGTCCTGACCATAAGCGCTCTACATGAGCCACCAATCTAGGAACCGTGAGATCGTCTTGTAAGACTTCTGGACACACACGCCTGCCAGCAATTAAATTTGGCAGACCTACGTGTTCAGTGCGAATTAAATGACGTGCAAGCGTGGCGGTTAACCGATCCGCGCGATAAGCAATAATATGCGGAGTACCAATTAATCCTGCTTCGAGTGTCGCTGTACCAGAAGCAATTAATCCCATATGAGCACGTGCACATAATTCGCGGTAATGGCCTTCTACGAGCGGGTAATCGGTAAATTCTCGGTACATGCTAATTGGCAAATCAGGCATTTTCGCAACAGCAACTTTTATACGTCCACCAGGTGCTGGCGCTAATCGCGGTAATACGGCTTCGGCGGTGTGATGAAATGTGCCTAAC
>JAHEDF010000542.1 GCA_024641365.1 Planctomycetota bacterium
CTTCGCTCGCATTTAATAATGCGTTGTCTGATTTATAGCCAACAGCCGTTACTGCCGGATCAGGTTTATCACCATCACTTGCGCTCGTCATTGTCTGCATCCTTATGGACGACTTTGGATGCTTGCTATGCGGAGCGTTGGGGCAATGGGTAGTTGGCTGTGGATTTGTACGCGAAATACGAGGCGAGATCGCATATCACAACGTTCAGCTCAACGGCAGTTACAGATGACAAGTCGCTGCACGCACCATTTAGGATGGTTGTTCTTGTTCACAGTGATGACCCTAAACCGGCACGGCAAGCGCCTAGCTATGTGTAAGAAACGAGCTACACCGTGCCCCGCTTACGGCACGCATTCAACCTAAGCCGTGATGGAGGAACTATGGGACGAGCGTTAGTTTTCCCTGGACAAGGAGCTCAATATGTCGGCATGGGCATGCAATTAGCCGACAAATATCCGGTAGCGCGCAGCTTGTTGGATGAAGCCGATGCTACCTTGGGATTTTCGTTGTCGCAAATTATTGCCAAAGGTCCGGAAGAAGAATTAACCAGAACTGATATTAGCCAACCTGCCATATTAGTTGTCAGCATGATGGCATTAGCAGTGCTCAAAACCGTCGTCAAACCATTAACCATGCACGCCGTCGCTGGTTTAAGTTTAGGTGAGTACTCAGCTTTAGTTGCTGCCGAATCCGTGTCTTTTAGTGATGCGCTCAAATTAGTGCGCTTACGTGGTCAAGCGATGCAAGAAGCCGCTGACGCGGTGCCCTCTGGCATGGTCGCCTTAATTGGTGCCGATGAAGCCAGCGCCACGGCTTTATGCAATGCGGTAAAAGGCGGCGACATTTTACAGGTAGCGAATTTAAATAGCCCTGGCCAAGTGGTTATTTCTGGAACAAAAGCGGCCTGCGAACGAGCTATCGCTGCCGTCAAAGAACATGGCATGCGCAAAGGTATCGCCTTGCCCGTTGCTGGCGCTTTTCACAGCGCATTAATGGCACCTGCCGCAGAAAAATTACGCTCAGCATTAGCAGCAACAAAATTTTCTGACCCACAAGTTCCCGTGTACACCAATGTCCACGCCGGTCCGGTTGATAAGGCCACTGAAATTCCAGCGTTGCTAGAAGCGCAATTAACTAAGCCAGTGCGCTGGGCAGAATCCGTTATAGCTATGAAAGCAGCTGGTACGGAATCTTTTTGGGAATTAGGTCCTGGGAAGACCTTATCAGGTATGATTACGCGCACCGTTACCGACGTCCAAGTGCGTAACTTGGATGGCGAGGCTGATGTCGCCGGCTTTGCGGATGCAACTATCTAAATCTTTGCACATACACCGATAAATAAGTTAGTTTTGCGACGGCAACCCGTCTCACTTTCAGAGGAGTTCATCAATGATTCGCTATATTTCACTCAGCATCGCTATTATTGCCATTTACTGTTGCTCCATAATTCACCTTATGTCAGCCGAAGCAGCGGGAGAAGCGGCTGAGAAAACACCTGTAACAACACCTGAAAAAACAGCAGAGGCAAAAGAAACAAAGCCTGATGCAGCACCTGAAAAAACGACAGAAGAAAAAACTGACGCGACACCAGAACCGGCTAAATTACAAAATACTAAAGTTATTATTACCACCAGCATGGGCGTTATTACCGCCGAATTATTTGATAATGAAGCACCGAAAACGGTTGAAAATTTCTTACAATTAGCCGAAGGTGAAAAAGCATTTACCGATCCTAAGACAGGCATGGAGGCGAAGCGTCCATTTTATGATGGATTAATATTCCATCGCGTCATTGATAGTTTTATGATTCAAGGCGGCTGTCCATTAGGCCAAGGCAACAGTGGTCCAGGCTATCAATTTGAAGATGAAATTAATGCAACCTCATTAGGACTTGCCCGAGAAATGGCGATGGTCGGAGATGACATGAATCCGCAATGTGCCTACATGCAACGTCAATTTATGAGTGTTGTATTGCGACCCAAAATGGAAGCGATGGGCATTACTCAAGACTCTCCGATGGCCGATAAGCAAAAAGCATTTGATGCCGTGGTAAAAGAAGCCCGTTCTTTAACGCTCAAAGCTTTTTATGAAAAATTAGGTTACAAATATAACGACGAGTTACCGCAATCGCACCGCCCCGTGCGTGGCGTATTGGCCATGGCCAACAGCGGCCCCAATACCAACGGCTCACAATTTTTTATTAATTTAGGCGACACCCCACATTTAACCGGCAAACACACCATCTTCGGCCATGTCATCGCCGGCATGGAGGTCGTTGACGCCATTGGCAAAGTTGAAACCGGTGATGCTGATCGTCCGAATACACCGGTTGTTATTCAGTCGATTCGCAAAGCGAAATAAACGGATCAGGTATTTAAGATGCCAACACTACAGTTTAAGTGGTGTTGGAAAGTCTTTATCTAGCATCGAAATATTGGATACATTAATTTATTCGGAAAGAGGCTAATTTAATATTGCGATTAAATGCGCTAAGTTATTTAGGGAAATAATTGCGTTTATGAATAAAGAGGATTTAATTAAAGTTGCCAGAATTAAAGATGCCGCAAAGGAAATTGCGGCACGTTGGAAAGACATAAAGAAGGTTGAATTGACACCGCCTAATGGGATTGAATTCATAAGCTCAGTATCAGTATTTAAAAAAAGTATTAAAGCATTTAGTGAGGTAGTCGATAAAGAGAGATATTCAATAATGGATTGTTTGAGAGGCATTGTCACTAAAAGAGATGGGAATTCGAAAGCTTTATTTAGCTGCTATCAAGACGCAGTCCTCTCTATAATGTCGAAAAGAAAATGGCCCAAGGAGTACATGGATACATTACGTGTAGAGCAATTTGGAGTATCGACTGGTAAGACCGAAGAACTTTTGCTATGGAGTGCAACCCCAAAAGATAATTCACCGTTAGTGG
>JAHEDF010000543.1 GCA_024641365.1 Planctomycetota bacterium
ATGGCGTTACTTGAAGTTCGTAATCTGCAAAAATTCTTCCCGATTCGTCGGGGTGTATTGGAAAAACCATTAACCATGTGCGCGCTGTCGATGGGGTTGATTTAACCCTTGAGGCGAGATCAGCACTCGGCTTAGTTGGTGAATCGGGCTGTGGCAAAACTACCTTGGGTCGGTGTATTTTACGTTTAATTGAACCCACCGCTGGGTCAGTGAAAGTAGATGGTACTGACATCATGGCTTTGGAACGTGGACCATTACGTGCCTATCGCCGTCATATGCAGATGATTTTTCAGGATCCCTACGGTAGTTTGAATCCGCGTCTGACAATTGGGGAAATTTTAGCGGAACCATTAATTGTCCACGGTCTTGCTGATCGTGCTGGTGCAGAAGAACAAGCGGGATCATTATTGGAGCGCGTCGGTTTAACCAGAGCACATTTAGGTCATTATCCACATCAATTTTCCGGCGGACAACGTCAACGTATTGGCATTGCACGGGCATTAGCACTGAAGCCAAAATTAATTGTTTGTGATGAACCCGTGTCGGCATTGGACGTGTCAGTACAAGCGCAAGTGCTTAATTTATTAAAAGATCTGCAACAAGAATTTGGCATTGCTTATTTATTTATTTCACACGATTTAGCGGTGGTGTCGCATTTATGTGAACGCGTCGCTGTAATGTATTTGGGTGAAATAGTCGAGATTGGTCCAGTTGAAAAAATATTAGAAAGTCCACTGCATCCCTACACGCAGGCATTATTATCTGCTGTTCCACAAGGTGAGCCTGGGCAGCATCGCTCACGCATAATTATGGAAGGTGATCCGCCAAGTCCGTTAGAGCCCAGTTCAGCAAAACGATTTACTAGTCGTTTTCCACATCATGCGGCGGCATTTACCGATGGCGATATTATGTTACGCGAGGTGTCCCCAGGACACAGTGTGCGCTGTGCGCATCTTGATAAATTACAAGAAATAGCTGCTCAAAAACCGGGATCTGTTGTTGGTTCAGGAGCAGGCTCAGCGGGTTGATTACCACGGCGGTCACCGCCATTAAATCCACCGCCTCGTTGTTGTGGTGGGCGACCATTATTAAAACGGTTATTATTATTGTTATTAAAATTACCGCGATCAAATAACCCAAAAGTAAATGGCGTCGTACCATTTGCAGTGGTTATGCCTAAGCCACGTTGTTCGAGCCAATAGGGCAATGGCGAATCAGCACTTACTGTCCAATTCTTTTTAGAACTTACCATTTTTATTGGAAAAGTATGCTGCATATCAAATGCGGTAAATGTAATACGTACAATGGTAGCCTCTGCGATAGGCGTTGAAGTAACCGAGACAGAATCTAACGCTTTATCAATGTGTAAATCGTACACAGCAAAGGCGCGCTTAACATCTGGCAATGCTAACGAAACGCGATCAAGCAATTGCGCTAATTCTAACTTGGTTAATTCGCGAATATTCGTGGTGCCAAATTTTCCTAGCGCATCGGCAATTGCTTGTGATGCCAATGTAGCTTTTTCTTTATCGCCAAAGCCAGCATGTGGAAGCCACGCAGCGACGGCGCCTAAATATTTTTTAATAGCAGTGATTTGTTCGCTTTCTATGCCAGTGGCTAATGTACCATTTATAACGCCATTAATAACACTATTTAATGCGAGCTGTGCGACACCGCCACGATAGCGTTTGTGTTCGTCCGTTTCAGGTGCTTGGTTCGCTGCTAAACCATTAGCCATATTATTTGCTTCAATATTCAATAAAATTGGCGTCACATAATTAGCGATTAATTCTTGCGCATTTGGTGCATCGGAAACACGTAACATCCGTGAAAACATGCCGCCGACCCACGGGTTCGATACGACGTTATCACTTATATTTTTCCAACTCGCTTCCGCTTGTTGCTGACCCTCTGGGTCTAAGCGACGTAAATACGCAGCAGCATCATTTATCCGTAATGCCTTTACGGCTGCCATTACTGCAGCTTCTGCTGTTTCTGCATCTAAAACAGGTTGATCAGAAACCTTTGCTGGCGTGGACGCAGGCTCAGTAGGGGGAGTTTTATTTTGTTCTACATCGTCATTTGTGGTCGTGAGGACTGGTTGATTATTCGACTCAGCTCCAACACTGACCGCAGTGAATGTCCCTAATGTTAATGCGCTTAGCGCAAGAATGGACGCAGCGGTTAATTTAAGCGCAGAAATTGTTGAGGTGCCGCCCGTTGCTAAAGCAATAACATGTGGTGCTGCACTACCAGCTGCTGCTGTGACGCTAAATGAACCGGCTGCAATTGCGCTTGCAGACTGAGCGGTAGCCGCAACAAACGAGGCTGGTAAAGCTGCATGCGCTGAACTTTCGCTCACCAAAAAGGTAGTTAGTGTTAGCGCGCCAACTGTCAGCCCTTTGCGATGTAATTGCTGGCGCAATAATTCACGGCCACGCGATAATAATGACGCGAGTGTACCTTCTTTTAATTTAAGAATGCGAGCAACATCTTCTTGTGAATGCCCGTCCAAATAATGCAGTACTAACGGTGTGCGATAGCGTTCAGCTAAATAATCGAGCGCATGATCAAGTTCTTCTCGCAGATCAGTGCGTAATCGCTCATCTAATCCATCTGATGATGCACTCATAGTGTGCGCTTCCTGATGTCCTTCGTAACGCGTACGCGTCTTTGCCGCTTCGCGTTGACGTAACGAAATGTTACGTGCTGAACGATGGAGCCATCCACCCAGGGTTGGGTGATCGCGGAGTTGCCGTGCTTTGGTTGCTAAAGTGATAAACACCGCTTGTGCAGCATCCTCTGCATCTGTGTTATTACCGGTAATGCGCCGACAGGTTCCAAGCACCATTGCACCATGGCGATGCAATAAAGCACTAAATGCCTGCTGACGCGAAACGTCATCAGGAGCGTCGCAAAACG
>JAHEDF010000088.1 GCA_024641365.1 Planctomycetota bacterium
GCGTGATGATCTTGATTTGTACGCATAGAGATCGTTACCTGTTGGTGATTCAATGTGAAAACCACGGATTTTCCCATGGTTAATTAGCAAAATGAGTCCGTTTATAAGATAACGATAGATAACATATAAAAAAGTCAAGTAAGGCTGTGTGCCGCCAAAACAGTCATCGATTTAATGCCATTTTTCTGTTTATGGGTACCTGTCATTAAAGAATCTCGTCATGTAATTTCTTACAATTGGATAGCTTAGTCTTATTTAGCACCACCGCTCAGAATAATAATGCGATACTTATGCGATCGATATTTAGCGAGTTAATGAATCTATGTACACAAATCGTAAACGAGACATTACTCTAAATCTTTAATATAATCTTTCAAAGACAGGTAGGCTTTGCTCACTTCGTTGCCGCGATTTTGCGGAAAATCAGTTTCGATATTATTGAGGGCTTGTTTAATCAACCTAAGTTGAAAGCGTGGATTTTTTGCGACACATTCTTTTGAGAGCGTAACGATATAACTAATTAAAGGGAGAATGAGGCCGCCTTCTTTGGCATTTGCGGTACAAGTTTCAATGCTAATTTGTAAAGCTTCGGTCTGTTTTTCTGCTCGTACTAATTCTTCGCATTGCAATAGTCGCAATTGTATTTGTAGGTCCGGACGTTTGGCATACAGACCATAGGCTTTGTTAAATATTTTTTGTCGCGCAGCAATATTTTCTGTAGGAATGGCTACCATAAATTTTTTCAGACAATCCAAGGTTAAATCTGGGTGATTAACTAAATCTTTCATTAAACGTGCGACTAATACATTACCTTGTTTCTGATCGATAACTCCTGTCGCAACGCCATTCGCTAACACGCGCCAAGCGTCAGGATTATACGTATCACGGTTTATAGCCTGCTCAGCAACCTGCATTGCTGTTTTAGGTTCGCTAGTTAACAATTTTTGAGCGGCGCGAGATAACGTCATGCTGTCTTGATACTTGAAAAATGATAAAGAAATGCCGTCGTACAACATCGCTACTTCACGATCCAATATCATGGTATTGGTTTGTGGATCATAAATGTCACCTGTGTAATAATAATCACCGAGGTACCGGCCAGTAAAATCTAATTGAGGTCGCCCTTTGTCATTAACTAAAAAACCAGTCCACGCATGTAAACCACCGTAGCGATTTTCCCCAGCTACTTTCATCGACGGAATACCAAAAGCTTTTGCAACTCGCGAGGTGAAATGTGCTTGGTCAACACAGACACCTCCTAATTTACGTAAATTTTCTAAAGTATAGGGATTGCTCCCTAATTTTGTTGCTTTGCGTGCTAATTTATCATGGTCATAGGGCACCGTTTGGTAGAGTTCGCCTATGTCCTTTCGCGATCCACTGCAATTTTTCCAAGCCCAGGCTATTTCTTCTTTACTAATATCAAAATCGACCAAATGAACGAGTATCGGCCATGGCAATTGATCCGGTTTAAAAGCGAATCGTGATTGATTAGCCTTATTAGCAAAATAATCAAAGGTTTCGATGTAGGAACAGACCGGGGCAAATTGCGCTGGGGTTACAGCCCATAAATATTTCATGCGCGATTCTGAAATAGCTTTTTCTGAATCGTAAACGACAGCGATGGCAATGGCCAAATGCGGAAATTGCTCAACGGCCTTGGCATTGTGTGCACGTAAATCCTCCATAATAGCACATGCTGATTTCGCCTCATCAAATTGCGGAGAAAGCGCTAACCAAAAATCCTTTCTAATACTTTCATGTGATTTAAACCAACTTGCTAAAGCGCTTGGCACCGAAGTGGCATGATGCTTTTCTATCGCATCGACATAGGCATTATGAAATGCGTTCATGGTCTTTGTATCAATACTTTTTCCATTTAAGGGGGGTAATTGCGGTACGGCGATCGGGTCAACTTTGTTCGTTTTATCCATAGCCAATGAAGATGCCTGTTCCCCAGTAAAGTATTTACTGTGAGTTTGACCATCAGGCAGCGTAAAAATCATTTTTCCAAAGATGGTAGTTCTCGCTCCAAAGATATTTACTTCCAGAACGAGGTCGCCGTGTGTTTTACTTTTGTAGATTGCTGTAAGCGTATAAGTATCATCTCCAGTTTTCTTCACCGTAAATTTTCGACTATCATAATCAGGAGATTGTTCTGCAAGGCGATTAATTTTCATGCCCATGTTGTAATGAAAATGCAGTGTTTCAGTCCCAATATTTTTCCCTGTTTTAGAGTCTAATACATTAACAACGTGATCACCATGCAGAATAAGTCCTGGAATTTGTGGATTGTATGGCATTGAATCAGGCTTGAAATCTCCAATTTTAAGAGAACCACCATCTGCATCTTTTTCATCGGCTACTTCAATTTCATCAACAGGTCCTTTCCCCTTTGGCTCTGCTGCTGCCAGTGTATAGATAAATCCACTGATCAGTATCAAGGCATAACAACAGCGCGCTAATAAGAATTGGATGGGCATGGTCTTGTCCGTTTTAACGAAGGAAAGTTGAATGCCATCTTTTACATTGGCAGATCAAGTCAATCAGATGGATAGTAAGTTGAACAAACTAGCAAAGAGTGGTGTTTCTCACATTGAGTGATCGGTTTTCTCTTTGGAGAGAACCTTTTTGCTACCACAACGTTTATCCGTTCACATGACGCAAAAAACCATCCAGTTATTCTTACTCGTGCTCTGTCTGTGTGGAAATTTATTAGCGGCTGACAATGTAGCACTAGCTCGTGCTCAAGCTGCTTTTGAGGCAGGGCGAGACGATACGCATCGAGTACGTATGACTTTGAAATGGAATGATGAGCAAGTGACTATGCCGACATCGCTTGATGTGATTGTATTGCGCGGATATCTCAATCATGATTTGCTACACATGCAGTGGCATGATGATAAAATTACGGCTAGTGTCGTTCGCGTTGATCGTCAGTGGTTTTATCATCGGCAGCCCAATTCTAGAACTTATTTCGTTGTTCCTATGTCAGCTGGCGATTTTAGATCGCTATGGCAATCAATAAGTTATGTACTCACTGTTGATGCGATAGAAAAGGCTAAAAAAGAAGCAACTGAAGATGAGGATATTTATAGTCAGCAATTTGTTGCCATGTCGTCGCATGCATCGTATCACTTGTTTAGGTGGTGTGTCGATGACGAGCAGAGCTGGAGCTCATTACCCGTTTTACGAGGCAGTCGCTATAACGGTGATATTCGCGATTTAGATGATTTAAAAATGTTAGCGATAACGAAATTGCTATGGGAATATTTTCCAAAAGAAACTGTGGCAGAGAATGATAACCAACAAATAATCCCGCGTTGGCATATGCTTTTACGCTCAATGTTACCGAGTATGCATGGCGATAACGTATCACCGATAGCTCAATCTTCGATGTTATTAATTGAAGACGCCTGCGAAATATTGGGCGACATTGGCGATGAAACGGATATGATGTTGCTCAATAATGTGGAAAAGAGTTTGCGTCCAGCTATTCCGCCTAAGGAAGGTAAAACTATTTCCGAAACGTATTACGAGGACAAATTGAGAGGGGCTATTCTTAATACGAACCAACGCATACAATTACGACTGAATTGGAACTCGGACCAAGCTATTTCAATTATTCATGAAAATACTATTGGCACGTACACCGAGGTGGATCAAATTCGCTGGATGCGCAAACAATTTTTAAATAATGATAAGGATCGCTATCGTCAGTTGTTACTCACTGATTTGCACAGTGAGGACTCATCATTGATCATCGCGAGTATTAATGAAATCCGTGAGCATTTTACCGGACAACACCAGAGCGACTTACAGCCATTACTGCACCATAAAGATGGCGACGTTGTCGTCACGAGTGCCATGGCAATGCTTGGGAAACCGGTTGCACGTTATGGCAGCCACAAACAAAAGGAATTTAAAGCACTTGGCGAGCTCGTAGCAAATGACCCATTTGCACGGGCCGCTATGGAGGCGCTATCAGCTGTTGCCGCTGATCACGATATGTCTATTTCGCCGTATAGAGAGTGGTTTAATGGGAATGCGCGTACGTATGCAATTAGTTTTCTCGGTGCCTGTCCAGAACCATGGGGATGGGATGATAATCGCTATCGTCAACAATTGAATGACCCATTAGAAAAAGATGGGCGCGTTATTTATGAATTAATTACGCATTTAGGCTATCCACTGCTCAGTAGTGCAGCGAATTCTAAGCCACCAGAGGTATCTGCGGCAGATAAAACACGCTTACTCGGTTGGTGGGGCCGTTGTCTTGATAAACCATATAATAAAGGCACGATACTCGCGATTGAAGAACTGTGTGCATTTAAAGATCACGCATCAATTCCACGTATCCGCGACATATTAGCGGAATTACGAGCTGGATGTACTGAATTTAAATTTGCCGATAGCAAAAAGGATGTGATCTACCCGTGGATTGATAAATATGATCTCGATGCTTTAGATAAAAAATTTACCAAGCTTACGGAAGCTGTCGTTTCACCTTAGAGCAATAACTAATATGTTAACTAGTGGCGTATACTTTAATAATATCTAATAACGAAGCACAACCATATTTCGAGCAACGGCTTCGGCGATAAATTCACGTAGTAACTGTAAATAATGCCAATGATATTCCAGAAAGGATTCTTCATCGAGGTCAATGGACAGTAATTCGGCAACTATCTCAGCAGAGGCCATGGCGAAGCATTCGTCGCTCGTGAGCTTTTCGAATTCAGCGAGTGCATTTTTGAGTGCGGTGTCGTCAATACGGTGTGCTGGACCGTAACCCATATCATGGTCTTCGTGAATGACGGTGCCGCTGCCTAGCGTTGCGGTGATACCTGGCAGTAAATTAATCACGTCTGGATTATCAGGGTTACTGATAACGGGATCTAACATCAATAATAATTCAAAACCAGCCTTATCCATATCCAGATAGTCTGGATGGTCATAAACGGTGCAGCGTTTTACAAATGCATCAGCGTCTTGAGAAAGTGTCGAAAATTCGTCCTGTGATAATCGCAGAAAGCCATTGGTGACACCCATATAGGACTCGCTTGCTGGTGTGGTTAATGTTTTTTATGAGTGGGCTTATGAGGCAGATGCGCTTGGCTTCGCTACGACGACCTGGGCAGCACGCACTAATTGATCACGCAATTTATAACCTGCTCGGTATACTTCGACGATAGTTCCTTTGGGAACGTCGTCATTTTCTGCTTCAGCTAATACTTCATGCACCGCGGGATCGAAAATGCCTTCGCAAGGAATGCTTTCAATTCCAGCACCTTGTAAGGCGGTGAGCAAATTGGTTTGAATCATGGTGACGCCTTGTGCGAATTCGACAAAGGCTTCTGGATTTGCCGCTAAGACGGCGCGTTCTAGATTATCTAATTCGGTGAGAATTGGTTTTACGAAGCGAGCGACGGCACGGGTGCCGGCTTCATCTGCTTCTTTACGCAAGCGTTTGCGTACATTTTCGAATTCCGCTTGTGAACGCATGCAACGTTCTTTCCATTCGGTGACGTGGCGTTTGAGTGTTTCGAATTCTGAGAGCGGAATGGTTATCGTTTCATCGCTATCAGGCGGTGTATTTTGTTCCGCATCAGCCGTGGTGTTTTCTGCGGCGGTATCGTGCTGTTGATCGGATGTGGCTTCGGATTCGGGAGTTGGGTCGGTTGCGTTTTGGGTCATGGCTGAGATCTCTAATTATTTTTGTAGTTAATAAATTATTCAAAAAGGTTTTTCATGCGTTCAAAAAAGCTTTTATTTTCGCCGGCTTTTTCGTCTATGTCACCAAGTTCTGTAAGTAATTCTTTTTGGCGATCGGTGACTTTCTTTGGAACAGTGATTTGTACGACCACAATTAAATCGCCGCGTCGTCCGTTATCACTTGGAACACCTATTCCGCGCATCCGTAATAAGTCATTTGGCTGCGTGCCGGGAGGTATTTTTAGTTTTGCCGTTCCATCTAATGTTGGGACATCAATTTCGGCGCCAAGTGCAGCTTGGGCATATGACACTGGAATTTTGCACACTAAATCGCGATCGTGGCGTTCGAAGAATTTATCTGCTTTGACTTGTACATAAACATACAGATCGCCTCGCGGACCGCCGTCGCGGCCAGCTTCGCCTTCGCCAGCGACGCGTAAACGGCTGCCATCTTCAATGCCAGCTGGAATACGAACTTTAATGGTGACTTTTTTAGGAATGGTGCCCTGTGCGCGGCAGCCAGGACACGGATCTGAAACGGTTTTTCCCTGTCCGGCACATTGTGGACAGGCAGTTTGTAAAACAAATAATCCTTGGCCTTGTCGTACGACACCACGTCCGCCACATAAACGACAGGTGACTGGTTTGGTACCCGGTTTTGCACCGCTGCCGTTACAGGTTTCGCATGGTTCGTTACGTTTTAAATCGATGGTTTTTGAACAACCTGCCATCGCTTCGCGAAAGGTAATTTCTAAACCTAATTTTAAACTGGCGCCTTGATTTGGAGCTTCGCGTCTACCGCCGCCGCCGCCGAAAAATTGATCAAAAATCGAACCGCCACCGAAGACATCGCCAAATTGAGCGAAAATATCTTCCATTGAATTAAATCCACCGCCGGCATGGCCCATGCCATCGACGCCCGCGTGGCCGTATTGATCGTAGCGCGTACGCTTGTCGCTGTTCGATAATACTTCATACGCTTCGGCGGCTTCTTTGAATTTCGCCTCAGCTTCTTTGTCACCTGGATTGCGGTCAGGATGGTACTGCATGGCCAATTTACGGTAGGCCTTCTTGATTTCATCATCCTTTGCGCCTTTGGCGACTCCTAGGACATCATAGTAATCACGTTTCGCTGTAGGCATGGCTATCGAGCTCTATTAAAAGCAAAGTGGAGACGTAATTGGGTCAACATGACTCAATTACGGCATATGCAGTGCAGTTGCAGTGTTAGTTAGCACATCTCGGGCCAGTACGTAAAGCGGGTCACTTGGACGTAGGTGGCGTTGGTGGCGTCTGCGACACGGGCTCGGTCGGTTGGTCTGGCGGTGTATTTTGTGCCTGGTCAGTTGGTTGAGCGGTGTTGCTTGGTGCAGGTTTATCTTCTGAAGATTCACCTGGGTCGAATGCGGCGTCGCCAAGTAAGGTCCGCGAAAGCGCTAATAGTTTTCGGTCTGCTTTGCGGAAGCGTTCGCCTAAAGCTGTACGTTGTTCAATTGGAATATTTTTTCGCTTGGCAATTGCTTCTAAATATTTTTCACCAGCTTTTAATGAACTTCCTGCATCCAAATAGGCTTGGCTTTCTAACAGAATAACTTCTATATCTGCTAAGAGTAAAGCAGCTTCTGGATCAATTTTAACCTGCGATTTTTGTAAATAGGCATCAGCAGCGGCTTCAGCTTTTTTAATTGTCTCTGCATCTACAGGTTTTGGTTTTTCAGTAGTCGGAGCGGGGGTTGGTTCTGGTTGTCCTTCAGCGCTGACCAGTTGCGCTGAATTTATTAAAAAGACAGTCATCAATAGAAGGGGAAAAGATAGATGAGAAAGTCGCATTTATGCACGTACCTGCACAGTGGGATTGTGACGAACATTTACACCGGCTTTTTGCATGTCATTTTTTATATCAGCGACGGTATAATCGCCGTAATGAACCATGCTCGCAATAAGTGCGGCATCAGCATGTCCACCCTGCGGTCCAGCGCTAACGGCATCAATTAAATGTTGTGGTGTACCGCCGCCACCTGAGGCAATAACTGGAATTCGAACTGCGTCAGCAATTAAACGCGTTAAAGTTAATTCATATCCTTGTCGCACACCATCGGTATCAATTGCATTTAAACAAATTTCGCCAGCGCCTAAATGCGCTGCTGTTTTTGCCCAGGCCAACGCATCTTTTCCAGTGTGGGTACGGCCACCGTCTATTACGACTTCATAACCAGTGGGAATTTCTGGGGTGACGGCAACTTTTTTAACGTCCATGCCTAAGACTACGCATTGTGATCCAAAGGCACGAGCACCTGCGGTTAATAAATCTGGATCGCGAACGGCAGGTGAATTGAGCGAGACTTTCTCTGCGCCTGCTAATAATACAGCTCGCATAGCTTCAATTGAACGAATGCCGCCGCCAACAGAAAAGGGAATAAATATAGCTTCGGCGACACGATGCACGACATCGACAAATAAACCGCGCTTTTCTGCAGAGGCTGTAATGTCATAAAATACTAATTCGTCGACGCCTTGTTCGTCATAACGCCGCGCATATTCAACTGGGTCGCCTAAGTCGACATTCCCTTTAAATTTAATGCCTTTTGTCACCAGACCATTGCGCACATCTAAACAGACAATCACTCGTTTTGTCAACATCGTGTGAGGGATGTATCGTACCTTGGTGCGGCAGGAAGGCCGGATGTGCGCTGAGGCTTGGCGATGAAGAGGCTTTGAGCTATAAACTATCTCATCACGATAGGCGGCCATGGGAAAACAACGGCAGTCAGCATTACCAACGTGGCTACGTCACCGCACGTTATTGGCGGCAGAAGGCGTATTATTGATCGGTGTTTTACAGGAGTTAATGCAACGATGGGTGTTGCATTATCAACTCGAGAACACCTTAAAAGTTGCATTTATTATGTTGGCAACCGTGGGCGTTATTGGCTTGTTGCTGGTGATGGTTCAAGCCATGATTATTCGTAGTTTGGCGAAAACACATGACGTAGTGAAGTCCATGCCAGTCCCAATGCCTGTAGTCGTTTTGCACGTGGCGGTATTTATTGCGCTGTTTTATTTATATGCCTGGATGTGGGAGTTGCCCGTCTGGCCGATGCCAGGAGCGCCTCCATTTGGTTGATCAGTGATGAATGTGCAACGAATGAATTTTAGTAACTACAGTATTAGAAAATGGTTATATTAAAAATCTCACTATAAGTTAAGTGCGTCTCTGTCGGGAATTGCAACGCGATACCCAGTTTCAAGGTATCACGTGGAAGCGCTTCCCAAACCGTCTAAAGGACTGCCCATGTTGAAACACTTTTGCTCAGCCGCCGCGTTGGTCATTACTCTATCGGCTTATTCTGCCGACTACGGCCCCTACATTACCCACACCATTGAAGCTGATTATCCGACTAAAGGAAATTATGCTTACAAAGGCGTTGTATTAAAATTAAAGGACGACGGTTCTGCCAACCTCTGTTTTGATATGGAATCGCTGCGTGTGTCGTGTGCATGGAATGGTGGCTACTTAGAGATGCCCAAAAAACGTGATGGGTTGGAAGGACACCCAAAGGTAAGTGGAACGGCATTATTCGGTACAGCCCCAGGCCCAGGCTGGGCAAAAGGACAATCATTTACCGATCCGCGAAAAAATAACCAAGGACCTTTACCAGCTGATTGGGCGAAATGGAAAGGATTATATTTAGACGGTAATACGGTGGTGTTATCATATTCGGTTGGGGACGCAGATGTATTAGAGGCAGCGCAATTAGAAAATGATGTGATTGTGCGTCACGTAAATATTGGCGGGAATAAAAGTCCCTTATTAATGAATATCATAGATGAGCCTAATGCCACCATATCAGTGAAAGGAGATATCGGCGTACTCAGTGGAAATGGTAAAGCAGTCGTGGTCAAATTAATTGGTAAAGGTGGAAAATTGGCTACTGATGGAACTCGTTTAGCGCTGCAAATTACGAGCGGAAAATCTACGAATGCACTTGCTTTAGTATTTGCTTCAGGCGCAGACGCAAATGCGCTACAGGGTCAAGTAGAAAAAGTTACAGTTGAACCGCGTGATTTATCGAAGCACACCAAAGGTGGTGCACCACGTTGGGGAAAACCGCTGACCACAACGTTGGAAGAGGGAAACGGTGATGATGCCTATGTGGTCGATACGATAAATGTACCTTTTGACAATGAGTGGAAATCGTACATGCGTACCAGTGGATTTGATTTCTTTACTGATGGTCGTGCAGCAGTGTGCACCATGGATGGCGATGTGTGGATTGTGTCTAATTTTGCAAAAGGGGGCACTCCAACGTGGCAACGCTATGCAACGGGGATGTTCCAACTATTGGGATTAAAAATTGTCGATAATAAAGTGTATGTATTGGGCCGTGAGCAAATTACATTATTACACGACTTAAATAATGATGGCGAAGCTGATTTTTATCAGAACTTTAATAATGATTGTGTTGTCACAAACAATTATCATGAATTTGCTCTTGATTTACAAACCGATAAAGCAGGCAACTTTTATTATGCTAAAGGCTCTCCATGGCCACCAAAAGTAACCAGCCCACACCAAGGCTGTATGATGAAAATAACTAAGGATGGATCTCGTTTAGAAGTGCTCGCCACGGGTCTACGCGCTCCAAATGGACTTGGCATGGGCCCTAACGACGAACTCACGTTTAGTGATAATCAAGGACATTGGATGCCAGCTTGTAAAGTCAGTTTAGTTAAACCGGGTAAATTCTATGGCATGATGCCAGCCGCTCATACCAAATCAGAACCGACCACATTTGAACAACCACTATTCTGGTTACCAATGAATATGGATAACAGCAGTGGTGGAGAAGGGTGGGTAAGCGGAGACAAGTGGGGACCATTTGACGGGCAAATGTTACATACGAGCTATGGCAAAGGCACTTTCTTTATTTGTTACAATGAAACAGTTAAAGGACAGGCACAGGGCGGCGCGGTTAAATTACCGCTGAATTTCAAAACTGGCATTATGCGCATACGACAACATCCCGTAGATGGGCAAATTTATGTTGTTGGGATGCGTGGCTGGCAAACAGCTGGTGCACAACCAGGGGCTCTTCACCGTATTCGTTATACGGACAAGCCGGCTAACCTG
>JAHEDF010000544.1 GCA_024641365.1 Planctomycetota bacterium
CACACAACATGCCACCAACGATCATGTGCTTCTACTTCTGCTACATATTCTGGAGCGCGAGGATCTGGCACTTGCGGGCCTTCATTATAACCAACGCGCGCATGAATATGAATAGCACGATTTGCCATAAATTGCAAAATTTCAGGCTCTTCATCCAACACTAATCGTTCTGCAACACACACCCAATGACTAAAATCGACGGTAATATGTAAATCAGGAATATTTTTGAGGATGTCCTGTGTTATCCATGGCGAATAAAAAGTACGACTACGATGCGTTTCATGTCCAACTGCCATTCCCATTTCTTTTTCTATGCGTTGTGCTGCACCAAAAAAATCTATGGCTTCACTAGTTGTCCACGCATCGCGCCCGCTTTGAAAATTTACCAGTAACGGCTTGAATGGCGCACATTTTTCTAAACAGTTACGAAAACTTTCGACATGCTCCTGCACCGTTTTGCCCTCGGTAAAGCACTGCGGAATAAAGCCAAATTTATTATGCGCTAATTGTAGCTGTAACCGTTTGACATCATCTGATGATAACCATTGGATGGGTGTTTCGATGGCAGTAAACCCAGCGTGAGCAATACGCGGAAATAGACTTTCCCATGGCTCAGTGATGCCCCATAAATGACGAGTAGCGATAAGCTTCATAACGTTCAACTTTCTGTGCGATTAAATAAAATTGGATTTATAGGGGAAGCAGCGGATTCACCCGGTTTACAACCAGGTAACCACGTTTCTAAATCATTACGCTGATAATCATTGCGCGGTTCTGTTACAATGGCATCAGCATCAAAATAAATAACCGTCATAACGTGGCGAATGTCAGTAGTATTATTTACACCAGCGCGGTGAAAGGTCCAACCAGAGTGAAAACTAACATCGCCTAAATCAAAAGGCGTTTCGTTAACCGCACAATCTTTTAAAGTAAGACCAATATGGTGTTCTGATTCATCTGAAATTTCTAGATGGCGACCACTTACTATTTTTTGACTGCCATGGGCAAATGCTAATGGACCTAATGCTAATGGTACAGGTTGCAGTGGTACCCATGCGGTAATGGTTTTGTCTGTTGATAATGGCCAGTAGTGTTGGTCGGCATGCCATGGGGTAATTCCACCACCGCCTTCTTTGCATAAAGCTTGATCGTGGTAGAGGCGGACACGATCACTTTTCATTAAATCAGCAGCAATTTGTGCGAGTCGGCGCGAGCGTATAAATTCTTCAACGATCTCTGACGTCCGCCAGATATTCATTAATTGTAAAAATGCTTTGCCGTAGGTGGTACGTTCTGACATCGGTGGCGCTTTGGATGAAAACTCTGCGACCTTTTCGCGAATTGCCGCACCATAATACGCAAGGGTTTCACTATCTAAGACATGTTTTAATTTAATAAATCCATCAACTTGGTATTGCTGATAGGTAGAATCAGAAATAGGATATGGTGTATTCAGCGTACTAGACACAAAAGTGGGCTGGTTCATGTGCGGTAGCTTATGGGTGAGAAAAAAATGCCCAGGGAGCAAAAAATTGTATAAAATTGTAAAAAAATTGTAAAAAATTTGTATCTACTTACTAATTGTATGATTTGACAAACATTCTTGTAATTCTTGCCAGTAAGCCATTTGCAACAGATCCAAATGGACGGACAGATTCTAAAAACACCTTTTTGGGGTGCGATAGAACGCGATTAGTTACTTTTTCACTGGTGTCGGCAATGGGTGGAATGCCGTGGTATGCACTTGTGCTTTGCCCGTTGTTTGAATGCGATAGCCAGTAATTGCTGTCGACAAAGGGATGGTAATGCCACGATCACCAACCTGAATTAATAAAGTGGTGCGATCTTGTTGCCGAATTAATAATGGAGTCGCCAAGAGCGGTGAACCAGGTAAAATTAAACGTTGTTGTTCGACATCATCGACTAGCACGACAATTTGTCCCGGTATCGCTTTTATTTCTAAAGGGTTTGTGCTCGCACAGATAAATTGAGCCGTATCATTTAAATTCCCCCATGCGATGGTACCATTAAATATCCAATCTGAAGGAGCTTGATCTCCAACGGTTAAACTACCACTTTGTACATCCCACGACCATTGCCAGCGAAATGGACCGTGTGGACTAGTACCGTCGTTATCGATTAGTGAGCGAGAAAATTTACTGTCAGTTAGTTGTCCACGCACAACACCAAAAAAACCGCGTTGATCGAATACTTCGGCAGCAATTTGTGAATCGTCTTTTGTTATGTCGCCAGTGCGATCCGGTAGTGATATTTTAAATCCTATACGACCATGAATGAGTGCTTGCCCACGTAATAAAGCTAAACCATGTGGACGAATAGTGGCAACAGCTTCTGAATTAAATTCTCCACTGGTAATGGTTGCGGTCGATCCGTCATCCCAGGCAAGCGTTAAACGACCACCAGCTTTCACCACAATACTGCGGTGATCAACCTCAGCACCAGGCGTTAATGCCTGTCCAGCAATAGAGGCAGAGCCGTGTAAATTGGTAACTACAGCTCGCGTACGAGTTGATTGTGACCAGATGAGCGCAATTATTCCGGTAAGTAAGGCACCAGCAATAAGCGCAACAAATAGCCACAGGGCAAAGCGAAATTGCGCAGGTGGTTGCGGCGTTTCAACCGGTGAAAGGGTCGGCGCTCTAAACCCTAATCGACTTAATAGGCGCGAAGTAAAACCACCAGTACGTGAGGTTTCTTGGGATAATTTATGGGTGAGGGTGTCTTGAAAAGAGCTTGATACTTGTGAACGCAAATCGGTGACCATGCCCAATGTTTGCCAGGCAACGCGTGCGGCTTGCGCACCGGCACTGCCTTCAACGCGTAATAAATCATATAATTCGCGTAATTCAATTTCATCTAAATCGCCTAACGCAAATCCGGTAGCGAGTTCAC
>JAHEDF010000545.1 GCA_024641365.1 Planctomycetota bacterium
CAACTAAGGCTTTTCCAGAAACGCGACTATTAAATTCTTGTAAGCGACGTTTCGCTTCGCTTACTTGTGATGCGGAAACAATTCCTGGAACAGCGGCATTATAAAATGTACCCAAGGGAACTTGTGGCGAAGTAATTTGTAAATCTGGTGAAAATTGAAAATGTAAAAGCGCTTCGCTTTGTTCGATACCAAGTAACGGGGAAGGGATAATAATGTCCCCAGGTTGAATCGCATCTAAATCACGATGAATAGCACCAGTGGCTGGATAAAAAGAATGATAGGCAATGTAAGGTCGCCCAGCTTCGCGAGCCATTAAAGCCGTTAATTGTGTATCCATGCGCCATAGCGCTAAGCGGGCGGTTTCATCGGCAAATGCGCTGCGGTCGGCTTCACGTTTTTGGCTGTGCGTGGTTATGCTAAGCCAAGTTAACCAGGACATGGCACTCAGTACCATGCACACGGTGGCTAAATAACCAAACCACCAGCGTTTCATTTGGCGCCTGCACCATGTACTTTTGCGAGCATATATCCAGTGCCGCGCACGGTTAATAAAAATGCCGGTTCATGACCTTGATCACGTAATTTTTCTCGCAGACGCGCAATCTGCATATCAATGGCACGCGTACTCAATCCACCTGGATCTAAGCGCCAGACGCGTGACATAATTTCTTCCCGTGAAATAGCACGTCCCGGATTTGCGGCTAAATAGGCAAGTAAGTCAGATTCACGTTGTGATAATTCTTGTCGGTCGCCATTTTCAAAGCGTAATTCACGACGAGAAAAATCAGCAACGCCGTGTGGAATGGTAAATGAGGCTACGGGTTGAGAGCGTTCTGGTGATCGGCGTATGACGGCGGAAATACGCGCGAGTAATTCCTGCACGCTAAATGGCTTCACCACGTAATCATCGGCTCCGTTTTCTAATCCACGTATACGATCACTTTCATCGCCCATGGCAGATAAAATAATGACTGGTACTGTCGGGCGATGATCACGTATGGTAGCTAATAGCGATAAGCCGCTGATGCCTGGCAGAATGAGATCAAGTAACACCAGATCATAGGTGCCCTTGGTAATAGCCTGCTCGGCGGTGGGGCCATCGTACGCTTCAACCACGAGATACCCAGCGGTCTTTACGGCCATAACCACGCCACGGCGGATGGCTGCGTCGTCTTCAATAACTAAGAGAGTTTTATTCACACCGGAATCTAATCATGTTTGTGGTGGTTGCGGGTAACAACTCTGTAACAAAGCCTGAGACAGGACAAATCGATAATGTGCTTATCTAGCACGGGTTAAGAACAGTTTAAGCCTGTTCGTCATACTTGCGTTTGGACCCTCGAAATTGGTCAGCAGGGTATTTTTCCCGCGCTTTGGCCAATTTGCGCTCAAAAGCAGCGGTCAAATCAACGCCACTTCGGTCTGCCAAGCGAACGAGCAAGGTGAATACGTCGGCGATTTCTTCCTCCCAATGTTCCCGCTTATCGGGTGGAATAGTTGGGTCGCTATCGCCTTGCCAGCGGACAATTTCTGCGACTTCGCCGACTTCGCCGATCAAGGCAAAGAGCAAATTACGCGGTGAGTGAAATTGATCCCAATCTCGCTCCTCAGCGAATTGGGCAACTTCTTGGCGAATAGATTCGAGACTGCGATTGGTAAATGGCATAGTATTTAGCTCAGAAACGTGCTCGGAATGGGCATAAGGCTGGGCCTATGATTGCCGGTGCAATCGCAATGCATAGCGTGAGATGCCGCAGGAGATGTTATGGCGACTATAGTGACCTTTGGAGAAATGATGATGCGTTTGAAAACGCCAGGATTCCTCCGTTTTCCGCAAAGCACCTCATTAGAAGCCACGTTTGGTGGCGGTGAAGCCAATGTGGCAGTAAGCCTGTCGCTATTTGGACATCAAACCCGTTTTGTCTCTGCTTTCCCGGCCCATCAGATTGGCGATTGGGCGCTCGGGGAACTGCGCCGCTACGGCGTTAATACGTCACATATTGTGCGACAAGGAGATCGCTTAGGCATTTATTTTTTAGAGGGCGGTGCCAGCCAACGTGCATCACAAGTCATTTATGATCGTGCTGGCTCGTCAATTGCAGCAATACAACCTAGCACGATATCATGGTCGTCGGCTTTTGCAGATGCACAGTGGTTTCATGTGACCGGCATTACGCCAGCACTCAGCGATAGTGCGGCGGCAGCCACTTTAGAAGCGGTAAAAGCGGCCAAAGCAGCAGGATTGCGTACCTCTTTAGATTTAAATTATCGTAAAAAATTATGGACACCGACTAAAGCGGGAGAGGTAATGGCGACGTTGATGCCCTACATTGATGTCGCTATCGCTAACGAAGAAGACTGTGAAAAAGTATTTGGTATTCAAGCAGGCGCGACTGAAGTCGCGAGTGGCACGTTGCACCATGACAAATATTTGGATGTTGCGGCGCAAATGACAAAGCGATTCCCGAATTTATCACATGTGGCAATAACCTTGCGCGAAAGCCATAATGCCAGTGAAAATGGATGGAGCGGCGTTTTAGTCGATAAAGAGGGCCATGATTTTAGTCGTCATTACGAATTAAAAATTGTCGATCGCGTTGGTGGAGGTGATAGTTTCGCTGCGGGTCTCATACATGCTTTAGTGACGGGTAAAAATCGCGCACAGGCGATAAATTACGCGATCGCCGCGAGTGCCTTAAAGCACAGTATTAGCGGTGACTTCAACCTGGTGTCATTAGCCGAAGTTGAAGCACTAGTCGGTGGTGATGGAAGCGGACGCGTTCAACGGTAATTTTTTAACAATTAAAAAGTAATTTATTGTGCATTTTCAAAAGCAGTGCGAATCGCCTCAACCCGACGACGATTAACGCCCAAGTCACTGTAGCCAACACGAGACAGTGACCGCACATCA
>JAHEDF010000546.1 GCA_024641365.1 Planctomycetota bacterium
TGAGCCTCCTGGTCCACCGCCAATAATACCTATGCGCATTTTTTGCTATACTCCAAGTAAGGGGGCAAATGATGTCGTCATGTTTCACTTGAATCAAGTGATGATAAAGCATCTGCATACATCAATTCAACTACTAGCAGGTGCGTCATAGTGGTTTAGGTATACAAACCACCATTTACTGACAGCACATGACCGGTGATGTAGCCGGCGTCTGGTGAACATATAAAGGCAACGGCTGCGGCAACTTCTTGCACCGTGCCAACACGGCCAAGTGGCACGGCTTGCAGCATTTGCTCAAGCGGCAATTCCTTGGTCATGTCCGTATCAATTAATCCAGGCGCTACCACATTCGCAGTAATGCCACGTTTTGCGCATTCTCTGGCTAATGCTTTGGTAGCCGCAATCAGTCCACCTTTGGCAGCAGAATAATTTACTTGCCCTGGATTTCCCATTAAACCGCTGACCGATGCCATGGTAACGATGCGACCGCGGCGGGCTTTGAGCATCGTCCGCACCAACGGACGAACGACATTATAAAAACCGCCCAGGCTGGTATTGATGACCTGATCCCAATCATCATCGCCTAACATGCCAAATAATCCGTCCCGCGTAATGCCCGCATTTACGATCACGGCAAAGGGGGTTCCGCGTTCAGCTTGCATACGATCAAGAGCAGTGAGTGCGGCTTTGCGGTCGGAAACGTCAAAGGGTAAAAACCACGCTTGGCGTCCCAAGTCGCGAATTTCTTTTGCTACCGTTTCCGCTGCGCTTTGGCTCGAACGAAAATTTAAAACAATATCAAAACCCTGGCGTGCCAGAGCGAGCGCGATACCGGCCCCGATGCCGCGCGATGCTCCGGTAACCAGGGCATAGGGAGTCGGTGTTGGGGTTGATGGCGTAGTCATGGGCTGAGACCGTGGGCGGTTGGTAGTATTGTCAATCGGATGCACTTGCAGGCTCTCAGTTCAGTCCAAGAGTGGCGCGACGAGGCACCAGTGGCGACGAACAATTCAGGTACTTATCAAGCAGCCCCTAAACGATTGAGCACCGTTTTTGATATTTTTGCGTGGTACAACGAGGTGCGGTCGAGCGGTAAACCGGTGGCGTGGTGTTCAGCTTTTGCACCAGCAGAGGTGCTGGTGGCCATGGATATTATTCCGGTGTATCCAGAAAATCACGCTGCGATGCTGGGTGCATTATCAGAGAACCGCGATCCCCAAGCGCCCTATGCGCGTCCAGCAATTGCTGCGGCTGAAGGGGCGGGCTTAGCAACGCCGCGTTTATGTAGTTATGCCTTGG
Organism: Planctomycetota bacterium; assembly: GCA_024641365.1. Next base: position 1,300 of record JAHEDF010000546.1, read on the forward strand.
CAGATTTAGGCGTTTTGCATGGTGGCACATCGCCGATTGGTGGATTGCCCGATCCAGATTTATTTTACGCCTGCGATAGCCAATGTGCGGTAGTTGCCCGCTGGGGGGATGATGTGCAGCGCTTTTTTAAAGCGCAACATAATAAAGACATTCCGCATTATGTTTTAAAAGCGCCACCATTAACTCGTGCAGAGGCGCACACGCCTGAAGAGTTAGCTTATTTTAAAAATCAAATAGCAGAGCATGTTGCGGATATCGAAAAACATTTTGGTAAAAAATTGGATATGGATCGCTTGGCGGAGGTGGTCGCTGAATCGCAGCAAGCAAATAAATTGTGGCAGCAATGTTTGGAATTAGCGCAACATCGACCAACGCCTTGGACTAATTTAGATGCTTTTCAAGCCATGGCACCAATTGTTATTGCCCGAGGAACGAAATTATGCACGAATTATTACCGACAATTATTGGCTGAATTACAGCAACGTGTTGCCGATAAAATTGTTGCGGTGCCGAATGAGAAAATTCGTTTATTGTGGGACGCCATCCCTATTTGGCCGCGAAAAAATTGGTTCGCAAAATTCTGCACTGAACGTGATGCTGTTTTTGTGGTCAGCACCTACACGCATTCGTGGTGGTTTGATTTTGATGTCAGTAAACCGTTAGACACGCTCGTTGAACGCTATGCATGGAATACCATGAATCGCTCAGGTAAATGGGTGCTGGATTGGACATTAGATTTAACCCGCAAATATCACGTGGATGGCATTATTGCACACTGGAATAAAAGTTGCGGTATTTGGAATAGCTACGTGAAACGACGTTTACCTGGTTATACAGCCGCACAGGTACCTTGGACGCAATTAGATGCGGACATGGTCGACGCGCGTCAATTTGACGAAACGCGTATCGCTCGTCAGCTCGATGATTTTTTTGCGACGTTGCGGTAAATGCAATTTAACTAGCTGCTGCCATGGCAAATTGCGCATGTGCTTGTTGTGCGCGATGTGCGATAGCGAGCAGTAATTGCTGATAGCTGGAATAGGATTTTAAGGTGCGACGGGCCGTTGCGCATCTGTCTGAATCCGCCATGCCAGTATATTCAGCTAAATTAATAATATAATTGGCAATGCCCTGTGCGAATAAGAGGCGCGCTTCATTGCTGATATTATAGCAACGAGCCCGCTGCGTATAACCAGCAGGTGAATGGTCGCCTAAAGCTTGTTTGTGTGGTTTTCCACCTGGGGCGAGGGTGAATAAGAAATTATATTCAAACCAGAACATACAGTCTGGGTCGCGTGGCAAGGCAGCAACGGCTTGTCGGCAGGTATCTGGATTTATAAATACTTCTGCGTTCGCATGTTCCCGCTGCAATGCATGAGTAATAAATTGTCGTGCCATTGATTGCTCGGTGGCGTTATCTGAAAAGGCACTGGTGACGGCTAATTCACGAGTGAAATCAAACCATGAGCGCCACAAGGCTTGGTCTTTCGGATTACTTGATTTACTGAGGGCGACTCCCATTTCATAGGTGTAGCGACCAGAAGTTTTAATTTCTAAATTGCTGCCCGTAATTTCTCCGATAAGTCGATAGTTGGCAGGTGATTTTCCGG
>JAHEDF010000089.1 GCA_024641365.1 Planctomycetota bacterium
TATGTAATAACCGAACCACCACCTGATCCGCGCACGCACGATGCAACGTTACCAAGCACCGTTGTTGCAGTTATTAACAAAGCGATGGCCAAGGATCGCAAGGAGCGTTATCAAACTCCGCAAGAATTATTAGAGGATTTAGAACGTTTGCGCGGTGGCCAGCGGTTATTACATACGGCACCAGTAAATATTCCGGAACCATCACGCGCAGAAATGGTTGCTGCTACGTTACCCGGCACACGTATTACAACTGGTGCTCATAAAAGCGCTCCGTCAATTGATCCGTTTGTTATGAAATTAATTGCACTGCTTGTTGTTGCTTCGGTGCTAGGTGGCGCTTGGTATTCAATGCAAGGTTTTGCATTAGGAGCAACCGCTACCAGCGCCACCACGAACGACAAGCCAGCATGGGCGACAATTATTGTGAGTGATGATAAAGGGCAATTTGCTCAAGTCGCGATTAATGGTGTGGGTGTCGAAATGCGTTTTGTGCCACCAGGTACTTTTAATATGGGAAGCCCAGAATCAGAAGTCGGGCGCAAGCCCTATGAAAATCAACGCAGCGTGACATTAACCAATGGATTTTATATTTTATCTACAGAAGTATCGCAATTATTATATGAGAAGGTTATGGGTATTAATCCCAGTAGTCGCGTCGGTGATAGTTTACCAGTCGAAGGCGTAAACTGGCACGAGGCACAAGAATTTTGCACTAAATTACAGGCACTTGGTATACCGGCACAATTACCAACCGAAGCACAGTGGGAATTTGCCTGTCGCGCACGCAGCGAGGGTGGTCCTTTTGCCAATCAACCAACACCAGTTCAGCAGGGCTGGATGGCACCACCAGCATTAACCACCATTTGGCGAGAAACACCCGCAGATGATATTGATGGGGCCGTGGTCCGGTGGATCGTTCAACACACTGGTGAAAATAATATTGGCATTCAACCAATTAAATCATTAACCGCCAATGCCTTGGGTATTTATGATATGCACGGCAATGTTTTAGAATGGTGTCAGGACGCGTGGGATGGTGCAACGCCTTATCCAGATGGCCCAGGCATAGATCCTGAAGGGAAAAATGGCGGGATGTCCGTTGCGCGCGGCGGTTGCTGGTTTTATCCGCCAGAACTGTGTCGCGCAGCGAGTCGTAAAGGTATTCCCGCTAGCGATGCGTTAAATTACGTCGGTTTCCGTTTTATTATTCCAAAATAAACAAGTTTAGAAATTAACCGCAGAGAGCGCAGAGGGCGCAGAGATGGTTTTTAAAAAAAATACAATAAAAATTACCGTTTATTGGCATTTAAAGGTAATGGAATGAGCTAATGCCAATTCCGGCTCACTATATCCTAAATAACAAGCCACTTACATGGAGGACCGGAGAAACGGAGAAATACTAAAGTGGAAATCTTGTGGTTATTGAAAAAAGCACCGCTTTTCTCTTCGGTTTTCTGGTTCTCCATGTTAATTTGTTGCCGTTACGGATGATTTGAGGCGGAATGAGTAAAAGATTTTTTTTATAAATTCCCTCTGCGCCCTCTGCGTCCTTTGCGGTTAATCTGCCTTCAAATTAAGCAACAAGGGAAAGTTCTAATTATACAGTTAGGGTGCCTTTTTTCAGTTGTTCTTTGAACACCGCCACGGTTTCTGCGAGGCCTTGTGCCAGCGGGATGCGTAGTAGACCTGGATAGGTTTTTCTCAGCGAGGCATCATCTACTTTGCTGGTGATGGGTAATGGTGCGCCAGACGTGGTTATTAATTTTGCGGCACCAGGAATTACTTTTTCTACCGCCGCAATGTAATCAGGCATATCCACGATATCGCCACCAACCGTATATACTAAACCATCCGTCATTTTATTACGAGCAGCCGTGACAAACATGTCAGCAACTTCGCGCATATGAATATATGCCGTTGTTCCGGTAAATGGGATATCAAATGACTGTCCTAATAAAGCCGCTGCTAATGCGCGGGTTGGGAACGATGTCATCCCGGTATCACGTCCTGGGCCATAAACCGTTAACGGGCGTAAACCAACACTCGGAATTTGATTGGCAATCCAATAGGCTTTCGCGCAGGCTTCATTACAAACTTTATAAGCACCATAATGCGTGGTTGGTTTGAGCGCAGCGCTATCGCCGACATGGGTTTCCGCATATTCTGCGTCTGGTCCAAAAACGGCTGCGCTCGAGGCATACACTATGCGCGGTAAAACACCGCCGGCGTCACGTTGTGCGCGGGCTGCTTCAAAAATATTTAATGTTCCAATAACATTGACCTTGGCACCCGCTAAAGGATTGTCACGACAGGTCGGCACTTGAAGCGCAGCTAAATGAATAATCGCGTCTGGTTTTATTGAGGCGCATAACGACATAACAGATTCTGTATCGTCAATTTTTCCTTGATGAAAGGGAATGTTGGCGACTTGTTCTGGGCTCATCACCATTTCCCAGCGTTTGGTATTTTTTACCACGTCCACAACTATGGGCTGATCGCCATCATCAAGTAAGCGTTTAATAATCCAGGTGCCGAAAAATCCGCAGCCGCCAGTAATTAAAATACGTTGTCCCATGATTATGCTTTCGTGCTCTGTGCTTTATGCTTTATGCTTGTTTTTGTTTGAAAATGTTTTGCCACACTGGGCCAGTTGGAAAAATATGATTGTTCAGTGATTCCGGTTTCATTTCGATGGAATAGCCTGGACGACTTGGCGGCATGTAATGACTGTCTTTTACCACACATGGGTCAAAGAAATGTTCATGTAAATGATCAACGAATTCCGTGACGCGTCCTTCGGTGGTTCCAGCAACACTCACATAATCCCACATACTTAAATGTTGGACGTATTCGCATAAACCAACGCCACCAGCATGCGGACACACCGGCACGCCAAATTTAGCCGCCATTAAATAGACCGATAAAATTTCATTCACACCACCCATACGACAGGAATCAATTTGGCAGAAACTAATCGCGTTCGCTTGTAAGAGCTGTTTAAATAAAACACGATTCATGCCATGTTCACCGGTGGCAACACCAATATCCAATGGTTTTAATGCTTTCGCGATTGCAGCATGTCCTAAGACATCATCCGGACTGGTTGGCTCTTCAATCCACCAGGGTTTGAATTGCGCTAATTTTTTCATGTTCGCAATGGCTTGTGGCACATCCCACACTTGGTTTGCGTCCATCATTAATTTGCGCTCATAACCAATTTCTTCACGAATTATGCGCGCACGACGTATATCGTCTGCTAAATCGCGACCCACTTTAATTTTCAAATGGGTAAATCCTTGCGCGATCGCTTCACGACATAAACGACGTAATTTTTCATCGCTATAACCAAGCCAACCAGCCGAGGTCGTGTAAGCTGGCACGCCGCGTTTTTGTAAATTGGCAAGGCGTTCTGCTTTACCGGCTTGTTGTTTGGTTAATAATGAGACGGCCTCGTCTGGTGTCAGCGCATCGGTTAAATAACGAAAATCAATGCAGCGCACTAATTCTTCTGGTGACATATCGACTAATAATTGCCACAATGGTTTTTTACATTGTTTCGCCCACATATCCCACAACGCATTTACTACCGCTGCGGTCGCTAAATGAATGACACCTTTTTCTGGTCCAAGCCAACGTAATTGACTGTCGCCAGTCAGATGTCGCCAGCATGCGCCCATATTTTCTGTGAATGATTCTAGCGTGCGACCAATTACTAATGGTTTTAATGCTTCTACCGCAGCAACGCACACTTCATTTCCGCGACCAATGGTAAATGTTATGCCATGGCCACTGAGCGCCGCATCATCCGTATGAATAATAACATAGGCCGCTGAATAATCTGGATCAGGATTCATGGCGTCAGAGCCATCTTTATCATGCGATGTTGGAAATCGCACATCGTGAACAGTGACATCAGTAATCGTTGGCATGTCGTCTTCCAATTAGGTCAGGCGGTAAATGGCTCGCGCATTGTCGTGCAATAAACATCGTCGGGAAGCGTCGTCTAGTGGTGCCAGCAGCATATGCGTGGCATCTACCCATTGCCGGTAATCGGTTGCGGTCAACACCACTGGCCAATCGCTGCCCCAAATAATACGCGCAGGTCCAAATGATGCTAAAACATGTTCTACGTAGGGCGATAAATCGGTTAATGACCACGATTCCGGAAGTGCTTCGGTCACAATACCTGACATTTTACAGACGATATTTGGTAAAGTCGCTAATTCGCTCATGTGCTGACGCCACGGGTCAAGTTGTTGTGTGCGCACTGGCGGTTTTGCCATATGATTTAAAATAAAGGTCACTTTTGGACAGGCTTTGACGAGTGTAATTGCGTCCGGTAAGTGATGACTGCGAATACATAAATCAAAGCTATAGTGATAATCGGCTAATGATTGCACACCGGCAATAAAATCATCATCACAAAATACGTCGTGCGCTGCGCTCTGTAAATTACGACGCACACCTTTAACTAATGCATTTGTTGCCAGTGAATCCAAATGGCCGCGAGCAGCCGCTCCCTGATCAAGTGGCGCGAAAGCAACAATGCCTTGAATACGATTTTCCATTTGCGCCTGCTCGCTAACCCAGGCGACCTCCGCCAAAGCATCATGCGCATCGCATTGCACAAACACGGCGCCGGCAATATCAAAATCAGTGCTGACCTCGGTAAATGAAGCCGCGTTAAATGGCCGATTTAAAATTGGATCTGATTCGACCCAGCCATACGAGAATACATGCGGATCCCATAAATGCAGATGGGCATCAATTATTGGTGTCTTGGTGGCCAGCATGCTCATAGCAGTATCTGTTCTCCAACGACCGTTACGTTCCACCTGCATCGGCCCTCCATGCGCAAAACGAGTTGGGTGTCGCGAGTAAATGTACCGAATACCTGCATAATTGAGGCTGATCAGACTAACGACTCTGTACGAAATTGCGATAAAATTCGTATAGATATCTATTATCGTCACGTGACTTCTCGTATAAGGAGATATCTATTTCCGCTTTCACGCGCTTGAGTTCCGCCCACTTTGTAATTGTTCTGAAGCTTCCTTAGCAACAAAAATAACGCTAATGCAGCCAAAAATGCTGTTGTCGCACACCATTTTAATGAGCACACAGATGCCTAGTTGCTGCATTGGGTTTCTGACCAGCATGACGCCATGCACCGAAACACCCTCTTATGTCTGTTGGTCGTCAGTACGCTTTTCGGCACCAGCTGCACCACCACAACTCGAACAACCGACACACAAGCACAGTGGCAAAACAGTACGCTGTATTTTGGTTTATCGCGCCCAGGCAGACCCGATGTCACCATTGATGAGTGGAATGACTTTGTCACCAATCAAGTTGTGCCTGCATTTCCAGGCGGCTTTACTGAATTAATTGCCCAAGGACATTTTCGCGAAGAGGGTAAAAGCATAAGTGAACCCGTACGCATTTTAGTATTTTTGAACCCAGTAAAAGATGCGATGTCCACAGACCGTAAATTAAATGCTCTCGGTCGCGCTTACTGCGCCCGCTTTGGCCAGCACACCGTGCTACGCGCCGATACGACCAAGAAACTAACGTTTTTATCCGTCGACTAATCCCTTTCATAAAATGATGTTCAATGCTGCAGTGGGAGCACTTCCCTCTGCAAAAGCTAGCGCATAATAGCGATCCGACTTAAAGGAGTCTCCATGTATCCAACTGAATTAACCGATCCAATTCGCGACGAAGTCAAACAAATTGGCCTGACCCAATTAACCACCCCAGCAGAAGTCGATGCCGAATTATCGAAACCCGGTACCTCATTAGTCTTCGTTAATAGTATTTGTGGTTGTGCCGCCGGTGGAGCCCGCCCCGGATTATTTATGGCCTTACAAAAATCGGCGAAAAAACCCAACCAAATCACCACCGTATTTGCTGGCGTTGATAAAGAAGCGACCAACCAAGCACGTGGTTATTTCGCCGAATATCCACCCAGCAGCCCAAGCGCCGCCTTATTAAAAGACGGCGAAGTCGTATGGGTTTTACACCGCCATCAAATCGAAGGCCGCCACCCAGAACAAATTGCGGAACAATTTAAGAACGCGTTTGAAGCGAATTGTTAATAGTTAGCGTATGATCAGAATGCAACCAACTAAATAAATGAGTTGGTAACATTATAAAAAGTAGGGTTGCAGCACAATACATGCTGCAACCCATTTTAATTTTGGCGAACTTGAGTTTCTGTATTTATTGACAGTATTAGTTTATGAATAGTGATGTGGGTTCTAAGAAAGCTGTCTATAAAGTATCAAATGTTCATTTCATATTTTTAATACTTTTAGGGTTAATAAGCCTATTTCTATTAGGCTGGAACTTTGAATATCTCTACCCACCTGGGAAAATACGAGGCCAATATTTAGTCATATTTTCGCTGGTGCTTTGCATTATGTTTTTATATGCAGTGTGGAAATGGAGAGAATCGCTATTGTCAGTAAGAATTCACTCGGGAAAGTTAGAACTAAAATATTTCTTCTCTCGACGCTTACGTGTATTTAACCTAGAAGAGCTAACGAAGGTTCAATGTGCAATTGATGGCGTAAAAACCGATTCAATTAAGCATGCCATTGATATATTAAATTATCAGGTGTTCAAAGAAAAAACGAAAGGTGCCGTGGAATTACTGTTAAAATTTAAAAACGATGAACTCCATGTACCGCCGACCACATTCACGAAATATCAGATGAAAATTATACTGACAGGAATTAGCCACCATTGGCCTTAAATTGTAAGCTAAATACATTAGTACAATTAATTGTCAAAAAAATCGCAGAAGGAGTTCAGCTTCAAGGCGCCTGAGGCGACGGCGTAGCAGCGCTACGTCGAGTCTCGGGCAACGCCGAAGCTGGACCCTTACTGCGATTTTTAACTACGTCGCGTCTCAGGCAACGCGAGCTGAACCCTTACTGCGGTTTTTACTCAGGGAATGCGCGACGGAGGGCCTCCTCGCGTAATCCTTGATACCACGGTGCAAATTCACTACGTGGCTTAATAGTCGATACTAATAAACCATCAGCTATTTTATCAATTAACATTCCTCTTACATCCCAATAACCGCTGTCGACCCAACGATCTGCGGCTGCGGTATTACATAAAATTACTGGCGTTGCCCATTCGGCGGCGCGGGCACTATAAATATTGGGAATGACCGTTTGTTTGGTGCCGGGATCTACATCTCCACCAGCCATGTGCGCGATATTAATAAAAGCATCGACGCCACTGCGTGCTTGTGCCGCCCACAAATGACCGAAACGCATTTCGTAACAAATAGACATCCCTAACGTCCAGCCATTAATCATAACGTTGAGTGGTGTATCGCCTGGAATAAAATGTTTTTCATCTATTGGGGTGAGCGTTTGTTTGCGATAACGGAATGGATTCGGCCCGGCATTTATTATCAGTGCATCGTTGCTGAATTGGGTTGGCGAACGAAACGGACTGGCCGTTCCTAGCACCACAGCGATGTTGGCTTGACGCGCTGCTATTTCCAACGCCTCTTCTTCATCGCCAAGTCGACACCAATCAACGGCCGATAAATCAGGTCGCGCTGCGCTTGGATAACCAAGTAAGCTGCATTCCGGTGTTAACAATACATGAGCGCCAGCCTGCGCCGCGTCTGTTATCGCGCCACGAATGCGCTGTGCATTGGCACCGATATCATCGGTCGCTGTAAACGCAAAATTCGCAATGGTGAGTGGATTCATAAAATTAATTACGCATCGCGACAAGTTTGTCGTTGTTCGCCTAAGCCATCAATGGTTAATGCCATGGTGTCGCCTGCTTTTAAAAACTGCGGTGGTTTTTGTCCTAAACCAACACCAGGTGGTGTACCGGTGGTGATGACATCGCCTGCTTCTAAAGTCATAAATTGGGACAGGTAATGCACAATAAATGCTGGGTTAAAAACCATGGTTTTGGTGTTGCCATTTTGTTTGCGCACACCACTGACGTCCAAGGTCATACGTAAATTATTCACATCAGCGACTTCATCGCTGGTCAACAACCATGGTCCGAGCGGATTAAAAGTATCACAACTTTTTCCTTTGGTCCATTGTCCGCCACGTTCAATTTGAAATTCGCGTTCACTCACATCGTTGGAAATACAATAACCAGCAATGTGTGCAGTAGTAGATTCTAAGGATGGTAAATAACGAGCCGTTTTTCCAATAATAACGCCCAGTTCCACTTCCCAGTCGGTCTTTTGTGATTTGCGTGGAATTAATACATCATCATAAGGGCCAACAACGGTGTTGGATGCTTTTAAAAATACCACCGGCTCAGTTGGGACAGGCATCCCGGATTCAGCGGCGTGGTCAGCATAATTTAAGCCGATACACACAACTTTTCCTGGGCGTGCGACTGGCGCTCCCCAACGAATTTCTTTCGGCACCAACGGCATTGCTGCGATTTCTGATGCACTCAATTTTGCTAAGCGTTCCAATCCGCCCGCATCAAAGAAGACACGATCAAAATCAGCCGCCACCGCACTACAGTCGCGGCGTTGTCCGTCAGCGTCGATCAGTCCAGGGCGTTCTTGCCCGAATTGTCCAAAACGAATGAGTTTCATCAGCGTCGTTCCTTACGGTGAGCGGGGAGTAGACGGCACTTACGAGGATGCGCAACCAGAGTTGCGTCCGGAAGTCCGGAAGTCCGGAAGTCCGGAAGTCCGGAAGTCTTGTGTCATCGTACATATGCATCAGCACATGAATTTTATTTTACGACTACAAAATAGGTGCTTGCTACGCTTGCAAATTTTTATTCGGGTCATTGGGCGAGAAGCGCCTCCTTTTTGCAGTTATTGATCAATCGCACCTCGCACCAGCAAACATAGTGTGCACAGGACTTCCGGACCTCCGGACCTCCGGACTTCCGGACTCAGAAAGGTCCTTTTCTCTCCGCGCTCCTAATACACACTCCCCACCCGCTCGCGTCCCGTGTGGATGTCGCGCACCGATGGCGCTGTTGCCAAATCGGGACATGTTCACCGTGCTCACCTTTGCCTGATTTAATTTATGCCACATGACCGCTATGATTCTCCACTGTGTTCTCGCTATGCATCGAAAGATATGCAAAAATTATTTAGCAGTGATGTTAAATTTTCCACCTGGCGAAAATTATGGTTGGCATTAGCGCGCGCTGAAAAAGAACTTGGTCTTCCGATTACGGACGCACAACTGCAAGAAATGAGCTCGCATCTGACCGATATTGATTTTGAATTAGCCGCTGCCGAAGAGAAAAAACGTCGCCACGATGTCATGGCACATGTGCATACCTTTGGTGTCGCCTGTCCCTCGGCTGCACCAATTATTCATTTGGGTGCGACCAGTTGTTTCGTAACCGACAATACGGATTTAATTATTTTACGTGATGCGTTAGACATGATCGCGGTTAAATTAGCCCGCGTCATTGATCGTTTAGCTAAATTTGCAAAAAAATATCGCGCCTTACCAACCCTTGGCTTCACACATTTCCAAGCAGCGCAATTAACCACCGTTGGAAAACGTGCGAGTTTATGGCTGCAAGATTTACTGATGGATTTACGCGCCATCGAACGTGCCCATGGCGATTTACGCTTCCGTGGCGTCAAAGGTACCACCGGAACGCAAGGATCATTTTTAGCGTTATTCCATGGCGATCATGCCAAAGTCGAAGCCTTAGACGAAAAAGTAACCAAGGCATTCAATTTTAAATCAGCCTTTATTGTAACGGGTCAAACCTATTCGCGTAAAGTTGACTCCGAAGTATTATCGGCATTGGCCGGGCTTGGCGCCACCGCTCATAAAATGGCCACTGATATTCGTCTGTTAGCACACTTAAAAGAAATCGAAGAGCCAATCGAAAAAGATCAAATTGGTTCTTCAGCCATGGCTTATAAACGTAACCCGATGCGATCAGAACGCATTTGTTCGTTAGCACGTCACTTGACGCTGCTTGGCCAAGACGCGCATGCTACCCACAGCGTCCAATGGATGGAACGCACCTTGGACGACAGCGCCGGTCGTCGCATTTATATTCCCGAAGCATTTTTAAGCGCTGATGCAATTTTGGGTATTTTGCAAAATGTCTGCGAAGGTTTGGATGTCCACGATCAAGTAATTGCGCGCCGCATTCGTGAAGAATTACCATTCATGGCTACCGAAAATATCATCATGGCTATGGTCGAAGCTGGCGGTGACCGTCAAGAAACCCATGAGAAAATTCGCGTCTTATCACGTGAAGCGGCTGCTGAGGTGAAAGACCACGGTCGCGATAACGATTTAATTGAACGCATTCGTAAAGATGCGTTTTTCAAACCAATTATTGGCCAGCTCGATGCGTTATTAGAGCCATCCACCTTTATTGGGCGTGCGCCGGAACAAGTTGATCGCTTCATCAGTGAAGAGGTTGAGCCCGCGCTAAAACCATATGCTGGGAAATTAGCTGGTGATAGCACCTTAGCGGTGTAATGGCTACTAAATGACAGTCATTTAGTGACCGAGTCTGGGAGTCTAGACAGCGCTATATATAGGTACTCGACGGCGTGATTTGTGGTGGCAGACTGAGGCGATGGCGACTGCCACCATCACCTCTCCACCTGCTGCTCCTGAGCGTCAGCCATTACATCCGTGGTTACCATGGATTGCACTTGGCATGGTCGTTGGCGGCATGGCTCCTCATGCTTTCTCGTTTGCGAGTGGCCTCTCTTTATCGCCGTTGTGGTGCTGGTTTATAATTGGTCTGCCGCTCAGCATCATTTCTTTTTTATATGCGAATAAATTTATTTGGGCTACACGTTGGGGAATTTT
>JAHEDF010000001.1:0-10306 GCA_024641365.1 Planctomycetota bacterium
CAACTCACCGCACAGCATTCGGACAATGCTGTATTCCGGGTGTTGTGGTATGGCATGAATAGCCATTATGTTGCCCACGATGAAGCTGATAATTGTCGAGTCGCCAAATAAAACGCGCAAGATTCGTGAGTTTCTTGGGAAAGACTATCGCGTTGCTGCTTCATTCGGACATGTGCGCGATTTACCCACCAGTGGCGATTTAGCAGTCGCATTTATTGATGGTCGCGTGCTGCCACATTACGAACCGCTCGAGCGCAGTCGCGATGCTTTGGCGGATTTAAAACGGCAAGCAGATCAAGCTGACGAAGTGTTACTGGCCACTGACCCTGATCGAGAAGGTGAAGCCATTGCGTGGCATTTAAGTCAGGCACTCGGAGAGCGTCCCTATCGGCGGGTTGTATTTCATGCGATAACAAAAAATGAGGTACAAAAAGCCGTCGCCAAACCGCGTGATCTCGACAGTCATTTAATTGATGCTCAGCAAGCTAGGCGCGTTTTAGATCGCGTTGTTGGGTGGCTCGTTTCACCGACCTTACGACGTTTAGGTAAAGAAGCGCGTAGCGCTGGGCGCGTCCAATCGGTTGCCCTACGCTTAGTTGCAGAACGCGAACGTGAAATTGCAAAATTTAATACCGTCGATTATTTTATTCTTAATGCCACTGTTGAAAAACCTGGGACGCCTCCGCCGTTTGTCGCGCGCTTAATCACTTGGAAAGGTGAGCCGCTCGGCCAGCGATTAACTGATAAAAATATTGCAGAAAAAACGGTCGAATGGTGTCGAAAACAGCGCTGGGAAGTGCAGGGCTGTGACCGTCGTGAACAGGCACGCCATCCCCCGGCACCATTTACCACTGCGACGGTACAACAAGCCGCATCTGTTCGCCTGGGATTAAACCCCGATCAAACCATGAAAATGTTGCAAAGTCTTTTTGAAGGTGGGCATATTACTTACCATCGAACTGATTCGGTCGCACTCGCCCCGGAAGCAATTCAAGCCGCACGCGACATAATTAAAAAACGTTTTAAGCCAGACTATTTGCCAGCACAGCCAGTCATACATGCAACAAAATCAGCTAACGCCCAAGAGGCACATGAAGCCATTCGCCCAACGCATGCTGAAAATGGCGCCGATGCTTTAGGGAATACCACTGAAGGAAAATTGTACCAATTAATTTGGAATCGTTTTATTGCCAGCCAAATGGCCAGCGGACGCGATCAATTAACCACCATAGATATTGCCTGCGCCCCAGGAACGTGGTTGGCTGAAGGGCAAAGCCCACAAGCCATGGGTATCTTTCAAGCAAAAGGTAAAGTCGTTTTATTTAATGGTTGGCGTAAGCTGACGGGCAGCGATGAAACTGATGAAATAGCGAAGAAAAGTCGCAGTAAAAAAGACAAATCTGATGATGATGAATTTGCTGGTGAATTACCCCTACTGAATATAGGTGATGCGGTAGAGCTAAGGGATTTAGTTGCCTTGAATCGCACGACCAAGCCACCACCGCGTTATACTCAGGCGTCATTAATTAAAAAATTGGAAAAAGAAGGAATTGGCCGACCATCGACCTATGCCAATATTATGCGCACCATTTTACAACGGCTTTATGTCGGAGAAAAGCAGCGAAAACTATTTGCGACTCCACTTGGTTTATCCGTTACCGATTTTCTCCTGCGTCACTATGGCGGAAATTTTATTGACTTAGATTATACGGCACGATTAGAAAATGACCTTGATCGTATTGCCCGCGGTGAAGCTGAGTGGCAACAAGTCGTCACTGATGCAAGCCATGCCGTTTTATCATTGGCGCAGCAAGCTGGTTTGCGCAGCAATCCATTGGCACCACCAACGCCACCGTAACTACAATTATGCTGTCGTTAGCGTTACATTAAGAGCGCTAATCGCGGCTATACATTAATTTGTTTTAGTAAATGTAATAGTTTTCGTATTTGCAGCACTGCCAAACAATAAACGCACATCATGAATTCCTGGTTCAAGCTGCACCGTGCCCAAGGACACATCAGTAAAGGTATACCAATCAGCTGTCTTTTCCATCGGTCCGGGTTTACCTGCTGGTTTACCATCTATCTCAATCATGAACACATCATTAGTAGGATTTACATTCGATTGTCGCGCTTGGTTTATTTTTACTTCATACGTTCCGGCCTCCGCTACTGAAATCGTATAACGTAGCCATTCACCGTTCTCAGTATAACCAATAATCGGTATGCCCTCATGTTCGGCAATATCAACTGAGCCAGGGCGGTACATTTTCCCTTCATTTCCTTCTTTATTATCGTGAAAGGCTTGTGATTCCCAACCTAAATCAAAATTTGCCGCATAAATAACACCAGGAACTGGATGCGGTTGACCATTGGGAAATGCATTCGTACGCGGTCCTGTAACCCGTGCTGGTGCATGAATCGAATAGCCCATTAATTGTGGCGTACCCTTTTTGTCTACGCTAATTATAGATAACAGACCTGAATCAACGGTTACTGCCGCTGGTCCATAAGCTGCCCACGAGCCTTTAGTGAGTTTTCCTATGTCAGTTAATATCGCATTGTTAATTTTGACATCAAATAAATGTGCGTTTGTCACCACCGTTTCTAGCATGTAAACGGTTACTTCATAACGACCATTTGCTAATTTTTGATAAATTTCTAATTCACCGCCTTTTGCTGCAATACCAGTACCCAACATTTTTTTCGTATCAGCATCGACCGCTGGTTTTGGCTCAATATTCAGTGTTACTCGACGGTCATTTTTAACCGAAAGCCCAAATGCAGAGGCTTCTTTTTGGCCATGCCACTTATTGCCATCCACGACGACATCAGGACCTTCTAAATTAACTCCCATAACAAAACGTCTGGCACCATCACTATATTCATTGAGCGCGACCGCATCCAAGAGCAGGTTTCCGCCTGCATTTGCGCTTGGCCCTTCTATTGCCACGGTTAATGTTTGTCCTGGTATTTCTGAGCGATACAAAAATGTCACTTCGCGATATTGTCGACCTTTTGGTGAATCAATGGTTTCGATATGTGGACGCAAAGAATTATCACTGATAGATGCCGTAATCGTTCCCTTGGTATCCTGAATGCCAACGTACACCTTGAGTTCTCTTAACACAGGATCTGCAGGAGCCGTGAAGGTTAAACCTTTACTTTTCCCAGAAACAAAAATCCCACCTTGGGAGACGGGCTTCATTAGTTTTGGCGTGCCACCAAACCATGCTATTCTATGTTGACTATCACCATACCGTTTAATTTCTGAACCCTGCGATTGCACCACGCTAATAATATTATCACCGTCTGATTTTCGGTTATGCACGGTGGCAGAGTCCTCTCCGTACGCAATCCAATCACTATTTGCTTCGATAGATAAATTTATTATCCCGGTTTTTTTCTCGGCTTTACCCTGCAAAAAAGCACCCGCTGGGGCGTCTGGTATTTTTAAATCAGCTACCGGAGGAATTGGTATTGGTTTACCAGTCGCGACACCGGGGGTTGGTGTACTTGGTGAGGAAAGTGGTGGTGGCGTAATAAAATCTGGAGCAACGGGACGTAAATGTACTTTTGGTATGGGGCGTTGTTGTTTATTTCCTGGGCGAATCCAACCCACCGTAATATGCGCACTACCACCTGCCTGTTTAAAAAGTGCTTCAATATAGTACCGCTCCCCTCTTTTTAGCGGTATTCCTTGAGAGGTTTGACTTGGTAATTTGTCAAAATCATTTTTCCCAACGTGTCCATCAATCGAACAAATGCGAACGCGCTTTTCTGGGCTTTCATCTGGTGACAACCATAATTCAGAACTGTCATCACTGCTTATTTGAAAGACATAATTACCATCATCTGGTGGCAATACATAACCACGGTAACGCGCTCCGTAATTACCACCCTGGGGTGTATTATTTATTGAACCAAAAAATCCATAATTATCCGGCTTGCCATCTATATAAGCTTTATGTTTTTTAAGTTCACTGATTGATTGTCCGTTAACATTTTTCCATACTTCTCGTAAAATGCCTTCTACTGATCCAATATCTTGTATAGCTCCAGGTACCGGAGCCGAGCGATTCGCTTCTCCATCAATAGTCGTCACAACCGCAGTTAAAGAAAATTCTCCTGGTGGAGGGTTTTTCCAAACAAAATTGTACGGTGGCTTGGTCGCTTCGCCGAGTAATGTATCGCCATTATAATAAGATATTTTTTCTACTTTATCCGGTATATCCGTGCGTGTATAAATTGGTAATTCCGCGACTGCTCCAGCAAAGTCTACTTCAGGCGCTGTTATGACAGCCATGGGCGGTAAAGACCCCGCTAATTCACCAGCTGCACTAAGTGCTAGCCCAGCCACATGCGTATGATTAAGCCCGCCAATGGTAAGCTCCAATTGTTTATCTGTGACGGTAAATCGAAACGGGCCTAAGCGCCGCCACCGTTCAGTCTTTTCTGCTGGCGGTCCCAATGCTACTTTTTCATTATTAATGGTTAATGATAAATCATTCCACGATGCCTCTGCATTACCTGCAAACCACATCGCTAAATTATAATCACCATTTGGTAGTACTTGTTTAATTTTGACTGGCCCGCTGTTATTAATGAGACCGAAATCAAACATGCGCTTGCTATCAAAATCCAAACCCTGACCACTAATTAATAGTGATTCGCCAATTTCCGAACCATCTAAGATTTGTAATCCTGCCCCTTCCGCTTCACGCAAGGACAACCATTGATTGCCTTCAATGTTTACTGACCCTTCGCCAAAATTAACACCGCGCGCAAACACGCCGCCACCCTGCTCTGCAGGATCGACACCTTCACGAATAAGAACCACTGCACCTGCTTTAGCTTCAATCGCACCACCACCCGTTACGCCTTTTACTGTGACCGTGCCACGCGTTACTTGCACACGTGTTGCGCCTTGGACAACTTCAACTAGGCATCCGGCATTTATTTGCTCAACACTGCCGTGTGGTGTTTTGACTATAAGTGATTGAATCGTGGGACCAGTACGAATGTCTGAACCTAGGCGTCCTTGTTTCATTTCACTGGTAATCGTTTTATCTGTTTTATTAATGGCAGAGACGATAGTTTCTGATCCCAAAGTCAATCGTACTTGATCACCGATTAGCGTAGCAATTTTGCCATTTGTTTTGGTGGCAAAAGCATCACCTGGAGCAATCGCATCACCTGGAGTTGCCGGTAATTGCACGCCTTGCCGCATGACCGCGCCATCACCTTCAACAAGGTGAATTAATCCATAGCGAAAATCTCCCACTGGTGGCGCATTGGGATCAGTTGGATTTTCTGTGCCGGCCACAGCTGGTGTATTTCCATCACCGCTTACCGCATACGCCACTATACTTGCTATAAATACAATAGCGATAACTACTGACGAAATTACTATCGGCAAATTTTTTCGTAATTTATCTTTTAGTGGAATCGTACCGCTGGCATCCGTGGGAGAAACTGGCCCACCAGCAGCTGCTGATGCATCAGCTAGTTGATCAGTTTTACGATACGCGCGCGTTGGCGAACGTACTTCTGTTGTATTTCTACGAACCCGTGCGGTCTCGGTCCCAACTGGACGGGGCCCAGAGCTCGGGCGACCTGTTTTTCCAATGCGCCCAGTGATAGGACGTGCAGCGGCAGGATTTAAACGACTACTGTCATCCCGCGCAGGTAACGACTGGATTAATGCACGAACTGTGTCTTCGTTATACGGCGTGAAAAATACAGACAGCCATATATGCATACGCATTTGACGAATAAATTGTACGCTACGTGATTCATCTTGAATGACGCTTGCAACTAATAATGCGCGCGCTTCTGGCGTGATTGAACCCGCCATATAATCTTCAATTAATTTAGGAAAGGTGTAATCGGCGGTATCAATTACACCTGCAGTCCCTGACCAATCTAAGCGCGCTCGTGCCGATACTAATGATTGCGCAATATCATCCTCTCCTAAACCCTGCGCTTCAGCTAAATTAGCAATCGACATATCTTCGCCATAATGGCGTTTTAATAATAATTGTAATGACGGTGGTTGAAATTGTATTTGGCGCGGCAAACGATTAGCCGCTTCATTTTCGCACTTAAGATTTTGCGCAAGCGAAACAATTCCTTCTTGCGAAACCATATCTACTAATGGATCGCGGGCCATGGTTGCTTGGTAACCGGAATCATTAATTTTTGCCGTTAATAACACATGGGCTGTTTGAATTATCCACGACATGGCCTCTGCCGAAGCCGGGCAACGCGTAATTTCACGTTTTACGACAGCGTAAATTTCTTTGGTTATTTGTTCAACTAAAGCCGTTGTCGGTACGTAGGTCGCTACAAACAAGCGGACATCTAACGACGTTCCCGCGACCAGTTCTGAAAACGGAACTGATTCACCGCGCTGAATACGCTGCACAAGTTGTCCAATCTCTTCAGCCGTCATGACAAACCCTCACGCAAACCCGCGTGTAGTTGGGAACGACCAGCGTGTTTTGCTCTCGCTACCTGATCGGTCGATAAATCAGGTTGCGTAAGTTATGAATAGGTCAGTTATGTACTGTATACCAAGTGGAGGAATCCATCAATACTGCTGATCTTGAACGATGTTTGCTGTAGGTTGTGCGGACCACTGATTTGTGCATCGGTAATATTACCAAGATGCCCTCTGGTACCCGCACCAGGTCGTCCATAGTGCCCCCATGCTGCACCTGCATGGGGTAACCAAAACCTTTTATGATCGCGGCCGTGGCGCGGTGCGCGCAGTGGATGACATCTCACTCACGTTAGATGCCGGTGTTTGTGCCTTAGTCGGGGCAAATGGTGCTGGAAAAAGTACATTATTGCGCCTGATAACGACATTGCTCACACCTGACGCGGGTGAAATTCGCTTCAATGGTTTGGACACCCGCATTGCCGCGGAAGAGGTCCGGCAGCATTTAGCCTATTTGTCATCAACCACCCGCATGTATCAGCGGCTCTCAGGCCGTGAATTGTTGGCGTATGTCGGCGGTTTTTTTAATCTAACTGGCGACCACTTGGCGACACGCATTAATGCCATGGTCGAAACATTTTCTTTATCCGCATTTTTAGACCAACGCATAGAAGGATTATCGACGGGACAATTACAACGTATTAATTTAGCGCGTACATTGTTGCCTGACCCTGATTTGCTAATTTTAGATGAGCCGACCACTGGGTTGGATGTGCTCGCAGCCCAGGCATTAGTCGAAGCGGTAAACAGCGCACGGCGCCCAGGTCGACTGATAATTATTGCTACCCATATTTTACGCGAAGTCGAATTAAGTGCCGATCACTTAGTTGTCCTGCGACATGGAAAAATAATTTTTCAAGGGAAACCGGCTCAATTAGGTGCTGGTGTTGAATTTGAACAGGCCGTTCTGCATTTGCTCCATAACGGCACGTTGCCACCAGCGCCCGCAACAGAAATGACCTCAATTGCGCACGATGAGCAAGCTGAAAGCGCACCGACACCTGAAAACACGTCGCAAACGTCGGAGCCGCTGTGAGATTTCACCATCTGCTCCATGTTTTTCGTAAAGATAGCTTAGAGATCCTACGTGATCGTCGTACTTTATTTGTTAATATTGTTTTACCGGCTTTGTTGTATCCATTTATCGCTTTGTTTATGTTGCAGGTTATTCAATTAACCAAAGCACAACAAAGCGATCCGCCCCGTGTCGCATTAATTGATATACCACTACGGTTTCATGAATTGTTGATTGAGCCGCCACCTGAACAGGAAAAAAATAGCGACGAAGAAGCACCTGCAGCACCTGCCACCCCAGCGAACTCGTTACCAATAACGACGAAAGAAGCTAAGCTGCAAAAGCAAAATTTCTCGGTTATCGTTGTTGATTTACCCCATCGTAACATGATTGATATGCGCACGGCTGCGCTTGAATTAGCGCACGTTGAAAAAAATGGCCCTGATAATAATAGCGAGCAACAGCTAAAAGATGAACATAAACAAAAAGTTGCTGAAAAACGCCAGGTTTTATTGACGTTGTTACGTAACCAAAATTTAGCCGGTATTCTTGTAAACTTACCTGATTTATCATCAGCAAAAACACACTGGTATGCAACCTATGACAACGCACATGTGAAAGGTGAACGGGTTAATCGCTTAATTTCACAGACCGCAGAAAAATATCGCCAGGAAAAGGTACTCGAACGATTAGCGCTTGCTGGATTAAATAAAGAGGCCTTGCAGCCATTAACCTTGGTCACCCAACCCTTAGCATCGACGGTCGAAACCGTTCGTACGCATTTAGCCGGTATTATTCCACTTATTTTAGTAGTGTTTGCCGCGCTCGGCGCTTTTTATCCTGCCATTGATTTAATTGCTGGCGAACGGGAACGTGGCACCTTGGAAAGTTTATTATCGTGGCCTGTGCGTCGTCGCGATTTATTTTTAGGGAAACTCTTAGTCACGTGTGCCGCTGCCATTATTTCTGTCGTGCTTAATCTGACTTCTCTATCGATCACCATGGGATTAATTGGTAATCAATTAGCAGCGGCAAGTGGTGATTTGGGGAGTGCGCTGACCACCGGGCTTGGTACGTTAGCGCTATGTTTTATCGTATTAATTCCACTGACGCTAACCATGGGCGCGTTGTCATTGGCATTAGCTGGTATAGCAGCAAGTGCTAAAGAAGCGCAAAATTATTTATCACCACTTTTGCTGGTCGTTTTAGTTGCGGCTATGGTTGCGGCTATTCCTGACACCCAACCAAGTTTTATTTTAGATCTGATTCCCATTACAGGATCGGTTTTAGCACTCAAAGAATCGCTCCAAGGGCATTCCATACCGTGGTTCCATTTATTGGTCTCAACTGGAGCCAGCATTGCTCTCGCAACCGTCGTTGTGGCATGGGCAACACGTTTATTAGAAGATGAACGGTTCTGTTATCCCGGCTTAGTCCGCGCTGGTTGGGGACGCTTCCGTTCTTGGGGGAAACCACCTGCAACACCAAATGGCATGGAAGTGATGGCGGTATTTGCAGTCGTAGTTGGCGGCATGACCATGGGCGCTGCGTGGTTTAAGGGTATGTCTGCCATATTTTTGGTCGCAGGGCCTTTATTATTATTTGTATTAACCCCGGCACTATTGCACTGCTGGTTT
Organism: Planctomycetota bacterium; assembly: GCA_024641365.1. The sequence continues at coordinate 9,155 of JAHEDF010000001.1, forward strand.
GGTGGTTATTCAGCGCGCACGGTTCTTGGTCTGCAAGCGCCTCCTGTTATTAGCGTTGCTCGCTGTGTGGCTGCTATTCCATTTGCTATTTTATTCAGTTTAGCAATCGGCGGCCTACAGCCGCAACCAGAAGCAACTGATACCCGTGAAATGGAAAAAATCATATCGGATTTAAGATCGTATGGCATCATTGTTGAGCTTATTTGCTTGGCCTTAGTTCCTGCTGTTTGTGAAGAAATATTTTGCCGTGGCACGTTATTAAGTGGGCTCAAACGTGGGACAGGAACCGTTGGCGGTGTGCTCGTGTCGTCATTTTTATTCGCTAGTTTACACATGTCGCCATACCGCTTTTTGCCACAAATGAGTCTTGGAATTATTTTAGCTTTATTGGCGCTACGTTATCGTTCGATAATTCCCTGCATTATTTTACACGCTGGACATAATGCCGGCGTGTTACTGATCGAAGAATTGAATTTAACGCCTTATGCACAGCAGTTACCTGCGCTCGCCGCACTCGGCATAGGGTTTTTAGGTTTATGGTTTTTAGTAATCGCCCCGTCTAGAAAAACATTAATCCAAGACCAAACGTTGACCTCAAAACCAATTGCTTAATCTCACTGACAATAAACTTAAAAACGTTTATTAAAAATCGACCGTTGTTTTAATCGCAAGTACCTGCCACGAATTACTGACTCCCTGCGGATTATCAGATGAAATAATACCTGCTGGGCCATCATGTAGCTGGCCTTCTGCTTTTATCGACCAATTTCTCAATGGCATAATATTTATGGCAGCAACATACGTCCAAGCATCCGAGACACTCCCATTGGTATCACTTCGTTGATATTCAATGGCTCCATATAAATCCAACCAAGAGGTGGCGTGATGCGTTGCACTAAAATAACCAGCATGATAATCACGCTCGAAATTTAAGCGTCCAAAATTATTAACGGCAAAACCTTTATTGCGACTGTTCGCGTATTCTGATGCCAAAGTCCAATTTGTCGTTTGCCATTCTAATCCGATTACCCAAACCTGGACATCGGAATATTGTTTGGCAGATCCACTTGGTGTTTGTGCGGTAATTTCGACATTGTCTGTATTCGAAGCCGTAAGGCGTGCCGCGAGACCGTCTAACGGGGTATACCAATG